>JAPKEI010000392.1 GCA_028872685.1 Verrucomicrobiota bacterium
AAGGCTGACTCCTTCGCCGATAGCACCGGCAGCTTGGACAAGTCGATCGCCTAACACCTCTGCCTTTGGTTTCCCACATCTCCCTCAACGCCACCACCGCAATCATCAAGAAAACCTGCTTCATGCCCGCCAGCCTACGCCGCCGCTTAGAGGAAATTGAAAGTCTACTTACGTGTGTCCACGCAAACAAGTGTGCCCGCAGCATTGCGGGCGTAGATTCGGCCGTTGGAAAAAACGGGGACGGTCCAGCAGCGACCTTGGAGGATTTGGGCCTCGACAGTGGGGGTAAAGCCCTTGGGCGAGGCGGCGCCGAGGGCGAGTTTGCCTTTTTCGCCAAGGATGAGCAGTTGGTTTTGCACAGCCATTAACGAGCCGCAGCCGTAGCCTTCTTTTCGCCATTGCACGGTGCCATCAGCAAGGCGCATACAAACAATTTGCTTGGGGCCGCGACCGTGAGTGTTGCCGTCAAAGCCGTACACAAAATCCCCGAGCACGATGGAGTTGTTCATATGGTTGCTGAGGTTTTTGTTGGTGTAGATTTGGCGCAGGGCGTTGCCAGTGAATTCGAATAATGCGCAGCCCCGCTGGTAGCCGGTGGAGATAAAAATTTTGTTTCCGATAACAATGGGCGTGGTGGAGTTGGTGCGGAATGAGGTGCGCCAATCTTGAAAGGCGACGGTCTTGCCGGTTTGGGCGTCGAGTATGACGAGGCCATCGGTCTTGAGCGTGGCGAGGTACATTTTGTTTTTGAATTGGAACGTAATGGGCGAGCCGTAAGCGGGTTTATATTTTTTGCTGCGCCAGATTTCTTTGCCTGTGGTTTTGTTGAACGCGCAAGTGAAGGTGGCTTCGACGATGACCATATCACCAAGTATTAATGGTGAGCCTGCAAAGCCCCATTCGGGCGGCTTGGGCAGCTCGGCTTTGGCCATTAGATCGGCGGTCCAATGTTTTTCGCCATTGGCAACGTTGTAGCATGCGAGCCGACCGGATTTGCTGAGGCCATAAACGCGCTTGCCATCCACGGTGGGCGTGGCGCACGGGCCGCCTTCATGAAGATAATCGACCAGCGCGGCTGGATAAGTGTCACTCCAATTAACTTTACCAGTGACGGCATCGAGGCAAGTGAAGGTTTCTTTGTTGCCGCTCCGTTTGCCGGTGCAGCCCATGGCGAAAAGACGGCCGTCGGCAACGGCCATACCAGAAAAGCCCACGCCGATTTCTGCACGCCAAGCGATCTTGCTGAAATCGGCTTTCGGCATTGCCTCGCGCGAAATACCATCGTGTTGCGGCCCGCGCCAGTTTGGCCAATCGGCCGCGTGCGCCAAGCCGCCGAGGATGAGGGTGAAAATTAAATATCGCATGAGTCGATGTTACCTGACGGGAAAAGTGTGGAAAAGCTCAGATTTTTAGCGAATTCTGTGTGGATAATGTGCGGATAACAAAGGCTCAATTTTTTATGGAATTAGCTAATGCCTGTTTTTAAGGGGTCATCTTGCGTTTCATTGCAAAAGTCAGCATGGGAATAAAATCTGCACAAATGCTGAATATTTTGTGAATTTAGTCGAATTAACCGGAGTTTTTTGTGAAGAAATCCCAATAGCCGGAACAAAGCTGCTTCCGACGGTTTTTTACGTTAGGGTGCTTTTTCACCTAAATTGCATGAGCAAAAAGAAATCACACTATATAAACAGGGAATTGAGCTGGCTGGAGTTTAACCAGCGGGTGTTGGCTGAGGCGCTGGACGCGAGCAATCCGTTGCTGGAACGGGTGAAGTTTTTTTGCATCGCGAATTCGAATCTCGATGAGTTTTTCGAGGTCCGCATCGCAGGCCTCAAGCAACAAATTGAAAGCAAAGTTGTGGAGCGCAGCCTCGACGGGCGGACGGCCACAGAGGTTTTTCAGGCGGCGGGGAAACGCATTCACCGAATGGTGGGCGATCTCTTTCAATGCTGGCGAGAGGAGCTGCGACCGGCGTTGGCGCGCGAGGGGTTCCGCTTTCATGCCATCGATGATCTCGGGCCAAATGATCGCGAATGGGTGGAGACGTATTATCGCGAATCAGTCCGGCCGGTGCTCACGCCGTTGGCGGTGGACCCGCTCAAAACCTTCCCGCTCATATTAAATAAATCTTTAAATTTAATTGTGCGCGCCGAGATCACTCGCGCGGGTGGCACCGAGCAACGGCTTTGCATCGTACAGGTGCCACGGGTCATCCCGCGCCTTGTCGCGCTGCCCCGTCCTTCGGGCACGCACGAGCATGTGTTTCTTGCGGATATCATTTCCTATTTCATCGAGGATCTGTTCCCCGGCACAAAGGTTCTGGG
>JAPKEI010000062.1 GCA_028872685.1 Verrucomicrobiota bacterium
GCGATGTTCGAGCGCGTGAATGTGCCCATCCTCGGCATCGTGGAAAATATGAGCTACTTCACCGCGCCTAATGGTGACCGCATCGAAATCTTCGGCCACGGAGGCGGTGCGGCGGAGGCGAAGCGGCAAGGCACGGCATTCCTCGGCGAAGTTCCACTGTTCACCGAAATCCGCGAAGGCGGCGATGCGGGCATTCCGGTGGTGGTCAAATCCCCCGAAGGCCCGCCTGCCCAAGCCTTCGGCGCGGTGGCCGACGCTTTGCGCGATTGCCTCGATTGAGTACTTTATCCACTCCTTCCACCCGTTGTTCACCAGTAGCTGGGGACAATTTGTCGCAAATTTCTCTTTTTATCCTGAAAATTGTGTTGTTTGTGTTGAACAGACGGTGCTACCTTCCCGTCCCATTTGGCGGAGAAATCCCTATGGCCAAGTCCACTGACAATCAGGAATTGCTCAAGCGCTCGTCGCTGTACCGCGAATTTTTGGCGGAGCGCGAGGAGATCCTGCGGCACAAGTGGATTGAATCCGAAAAAGCCGGCATCGACGTCGGCTTCGAAGAAGCGCTCACGGGATGGATGCTGAAGCACCGCTCCGAATGGCGCAAACGCCGGCACGCCGCCCGGCAATGTGTGTAAACTGAAGCCCTTTAACGCGGTCCCGCGAGGCCGCCAAGGACGATGATGAAACTAAACGGATTTTATCCGCGTTGGATTCACGTGCAATCAAGCACGCGGAATCGGCGCGGTTTTTTTTATGGCTGACCCAAGCGTATCGCGCACCGTGCTTGAAGCCGACGCCCTCGCTCGCGCTTGGCGGCGCGTGGCGCACGAGATCGCCGAAGCCCACACCGCCGGTGGCGCGGTCATCCTCGTGGGCATCCAACGCGGCGGCGTGGCGCTGGCGCAACAACTCGGCGAAACGCTCGGCAGCATTTACGACCAAGCCGTCGCCGTGGGCTCCGTGGAGCCGGGCTTGCACCGCGATGATCTCTCCCAGCGCGGCATGGCCGAACTGCGCCCCACCGAATTGCCCGGCGATATGGCAGACAAAGTGGTGGTGCTCGTCGATGACGTCCTCAGCACCGGCCGCACCGTGCGGGCCTCCATCGATGCCGTGATGGCCTTTGGCCGCCCGCGCTGCATTCGGCTCGCAGTGCTCATTGATCGCGGCCATCGCGAGCTGCCCATCCGCCCCGATTTCGTTGGCAAAAGTCTCCCCACCCATCCCGACGAACACGTGGAAGTACGCTTGTCTGAACAAGGCGCGCCGAGCACGGTAGAAATTTTATCCTTATGAGTTGGCATCGCAAACATCTGCTGGACATCGAAAGCCTCACCGCCGGAGAACTGACCACCGTGCTCGACACCGCGCGTGAGTTCAAAGCCGTGGGCGAGCGCGACATCAAAAAAGTCCCCGCGCTCCAGGGCAAAACGGTGGTGAACTTTTTCGTGGAACCCTCCACCCGCACGCGCGTGAGCTTCGAGCTTTCCGCAAAACGCTTGAGCGCAGACATCATTAATTTTTCCGCCGACGCCTCGTCTTTCCAAAAAGGCGAAAGCCTCAAGGACACCGCGCGCACGCTTGAAGCACTCAATGCCGACATCATTGTCATCCGCCACAAAGCCGCCGGCGCGCCGCACTTTCTCGCACGCTTTCTCAACGCCCACGTGGTGAACGCCGGCGACGGCGCGCACGAGCATCCCACGCAGGCGCTGCTCGACGTGTTTACCATTCGCGAAAAGAAAGGCGACATCGCCGGACTCAACGTCACCATTCTCGGCGACATTTTATTCAGCCGCGTCGCGCGCTCCAACATTTGGGCCCTGCGCAAGCTCGGCGCAAACGTCACCCTCTGCGGACCGAGCACGCTCGTGCCCCGCGTCTTCGAGCAAATGGGCTGCCGCGTCACATACGATCTCGATGAAGCGTTGGCCAACGCCGACGTAATCAACCTCCTGCGAATCCAGCACGAACGCCAACGCAAAACGATGTTTCCCAGCATCGGCGAATACGCCCGCCTCTTCGGCCTCAACCGCGCGCGGCTCGCCAAAGCCAAACCCGACGCCCTCATAATGCACCCCGGCCCAATGAACCGCGGCGTGGAAATCGAAAGCGAACTCGCCGACTGTGACCGCGCCGTCATCCTCGAACAAGTCACCAACGGCATCGCCGTACGAATGGCGGTGTTGTACTTGGTGAACGGCGGGAACGCCGACGAGATGAATGCCTAAAGATTTTCTTCGAGCACCGCTTGGCTCGCCTCGGCCACTTCGGCGTGCAACGATTTGCCGTGGCTGTCCATCGTGACGACCGCCGGAAACTGATCGACCTCCAGTTCCCAAATCGCTTCGGGGCTTCCGAACTCCTCCAGAAAATACACGTTCCGCACTTGGGTGATGTGCTCGGCCAACACTTGCGCCGCGCCGCCGATGGCGTGCAAATACACGCTGCCGTTTTCCGCGCAACCCGCGAGCGTTTTCGGCCCCATGCCGCCTTTGCCAATCACGCCGCGCACGCCAAACTTTTTCATGATACCCGCCTGATACGGCTCCTCGCGAATGGAAGTCGTGGGCCCGGCCGCCGTTACCTGCCAATCGCCCGTCTCATCCTTCACCACCACGGGGCCGCAATGATAAATAATGCCGCCTTCCAAGTTTACCCCTTCTGGCAGTTCGCCGCCTTCATGCAAATATTTGTGAACCGCATCGCGACCCGTGTACACCACCCCCGAAATCGCCACCGAATCGCCCACCTTGAGCGTACGGATTTGTTCTTCGGAAATGGGTGTGGTCAGCTCGGTCATTTCAATAAAGCCACTCCGTGATTTCTCCCGCTTCATCCAATGTTGCCCCGTGGCGGCGGAAGGCCCAGCACATATAGCTGACGCTGACAAAGTACGAAGCCGGCACGCGGTTGGCGGCAAGGATTTTTACGCCAAGCAAGGTTGTGTTGCCGCCAAACCCCATCGGGCCAATGCCGAGTTTATTAGCAGTTGTGTGAATGTCGTTTTCCAACTCGGCCAATTCGGCGTTATCGTTTTCGTCATCGAGATTGCGCAGGAACTGTGTTTTCGAAAGCTCATAGCCCGTGGCTCGATCACCGCCGATGCACACGCCGAGGATGCCCGGCCCACAGCCTTTACCTTGAGCTTGTTGCACGGCATCGAGGATGACCTTGCGGCAGCCATTGAGATCGCGATTGGCGTTGAGCTTCGTGTTCGGTAGTGAATATTGCGCGCCGACATTTTCGCAGCCGCCACCCTTGAGCACCAGCCGCACGGTCACATTCGTTTCGCGGGTTTGATGAAAATGAAAGGTCGGCGCGCCGGGGCCGATGTTGGTGCCATCGTTTTTGCCGGTCAATGAATCGACGGAATTTTGACGAAGGAATCCCCGCTTCGTCGCCTCGGTGACCGCACCGCGCGCGGCGTCGGCAAACTCCATTTGATCGTACCCCACCGGACAATCCACATAAAACAGCACGCTGCCGGTATCCTGACACAACGGTTGTGATTTCTCTTTGGCCAGCGCGATGTTGCGCTCGATGATCTCCATCGCGCTCTTGGCGATGGTGTCCTGCTTTTCGTTTTCGAGAGCCGCAAGGATTGCGCGCTGCACATCATCGGGAATCTCCGCCGACGTGCGGCGGATGATTTCAATCAGCGATTCAAACAGCGAATCCATTGCGCCACCACACTAATGCGCGAACGCACCGGTGTCAATCTGAGGACGGTTGGCGTTGACCTTGGCGGGCCAAGCGGGCAACGTGCCGCCGAGATGAGCAAGGGCTCCCAAACAAAATCAAGCAAAGCCAACGTGCCTAGGGCGCTACCGCTGCCTGTGGCCGTTCCCAAATGGCCGTTCCTGTTAGCGGATATTATTTTCATCGGGCTCGGTTATTGGATCGGCACACTCATCACTGGCCCAGCCGAGCAATGGCACATTATCAGCATTCTCGTGTGCGCCGGATTGGGCGCCGCGTTTGCGGTAGCACCATTTTATTTTGAGTACCGTGCCGAGGCCAAGGCGGTGGAGATTGCCCAGCTCACCACCGTGGCCAAGGAGGTCAATAAAATGGAAAGCGTGGCCGCGCAAATCGCCGAGGCCACCGAGCGCTGGAATGCCGTGCAGGAATCCTCCGGCCAAACCGCCCAACTCGCCGAGGAGATCGCCACCGGCATCGCCGCCACGGTGAAGGAGCATCACGAGTTTATGGCCAAAGCCGGGGATGACGAACACGCCACGCTCAAGCTCGAAGTGGAAAAGCTCCGCCGCGCCGAACAGGATTGGGCGGCGACGTTGGTTGGCCAACTCGATCTCGTGTATCGCCTCGAACGCTCCGCAGCCGCATCCGGCAAAGAGCCATTCATGCAAACGATGGCCACCTTCCAATCCCAATGCCGCGACCTCGCCAAGCGCGTGGGACTCGTGGCGTTTGAAGCGGAATCGAACGTCGCCTTCGACGATGAACAACACGGTCTGCTCGACAACGAACCCAAACCCGCCGAAGCCGCAAAGGTCACCGAGACCCGCCTACCCGGCATCCGCCTCCAAGGCCGGTTGATCCGCAAGCCTTTGGTGTCCGTTGCTTAGCCAGACTTGCGGCTCGCATGCGCGCACACGCCGCGTTCGCTGGCGGCGATAAATTCCAGCAATTCCCGCGTGCGACCCCCCATGGATTCCGCCAGCAATTCCGCCACCTTCGCGCCTTCCAAAAAAACCCGCCGATAACACGCCTTCAGTTCCGTGCGTTCCTCCGCGCCGATTCCAGCGCGGCGCAGGCCCACGATGTTGAGGCCACACAATTTGTTCACGCCGAACACCATCGTGAAGGGCGGCAAATCCTGGCTCACCGCCGCGTTGCCCTGCATCATCGCCAGCGTGCCAATGCGTACAAACTGATGCACTGAGCAGTTGCCGGAAAGAAACACGCGATCAGCAATCACCGCGTGTCCGCCCACAAGCGCGCCGTTGGCAAAAATATTATGATCTCCCACCACCGCATTATGACCCACGTGGCTATGCGCCATAAAAAAATTGTGGCTTCCTATGACCGTATCCTCATCCGGCGAATTGGAACGGTGCAGCGTGACGTGTTCTCGAATCACATTGTCTTCGCCAATGCGCAACCGCGTCGGCTCGTCGTTGTACTTCAAGTCCTGCGGTGCATCTCCGATCACCGCGCCAGTGTGGAGACGATTGTTTTTGCCAAGCGTGGTTTCGCCCGTGAGATGCACGTGTGGCCCGATCTCACAGCCCGCGCCCACCGTCACGCCGGCCTCGATGACCGCGTACGGGCCGATGGACGCGGTTTCGTGTAGCTCGGCTTTGGGGTGGATGATGGCGGTGGGGTGAATCATATGAATGATTAATGACCAAAAACCCAATACCCAAGGAATGTCCAATCCCCAAGCCCCAAATTAGCTTTTCTTTTTTTGGTTTTGGTCATTGGCGCTTGGTCATTTGTAAATATACCCGTGCTCCTTCAGGGAAAAATAATCGCGTTCGCGATCCGTGGTGCGTTGGCCAAGGATGACGTGGTCGAGCACTTCGATTTTCAAGAGTTGGCCGGCGCGCACGAGGTCGCGGGTGACGGTGATGTCGGCTTTAGACGGCGTGGGGTCGCCGCTGGGGTGATTGTGAACGAGAATGACGGCCGAGGCATTGGCGGCCACGGCGTGGCGAAAGACGTCGCGCGGGTGGACGATGGCGGCGTCAAGCGTGCCGTTGGTGAGATGCACTTTCCGAATGAGCCGGCGGCGCGTGTTCACGAGGATGGCATAAAAATGTTCGACCTCGTAGGGGCGGCATTCTTCCCGTAAGAGTCCGGCGATCGCTTCGGGTGTGTCGAGTTTGAGCGTGGCATCGTGGATTTCCGCTGCCATTCGACGGGCGAGCGTGAAGGCGCTTTGCAGCGCGATCGCTTTGTCGCGACCAATGCCTTTAATCGTTTGCAACTCCTCCAGCGTAGCTTGGGCCAGCTTGCTGAGGGTTCCGAATTGCTGGACCAATTCCTCGCCAACTTCCACGGCGGATTTTCCCTGGAGGCCGGTGCGCAGCAAAATGGCGATGAGTTCGGAATCGGCAAGTGCATCGGGGCCCAGCTCGACCAAGCGTTCGCGCGGGCGTTCGCGGTTTGGCAAATCCTTGATGCGTGTTGAGAGGGTCACGGGGGAAGAATGACCTTATTAATATTATCAGCAAGTGTTTTTGGTAGGGTCGCGCTTGCTCCTACCGAGTGAACCCGGAAAACTCTTCGCGGGCGTGTTCAGGGATGCGGGCTTTGAGGTGGACGATGTCGCCTTCGTAGCGTTCCTCATCCACTTGGCCGAGGGCGCGGATGCGGGCGAGCGTGGCACCGTCGCCGGCAGGGACTTGCAGCTCCAAACAGCTGCGCATAGGCCGCAACATGATGCCGAGCTCGGCTTGCAGCTCTTCGAGGCCTTCGCCGGTCTTGGCTGAAACACTCACCGCGTGAGGGAATTCTTTCAACCAGTGGGGTTTGCCATTGCATTCGAAGAGCTGGTCTATTTTGTTGAAGACCATCAGTGTCGGCTTGTCGTCGGCATCGATTTCCTTGAGCACTTCGTTGACGGACGCAATTTGGTCAGCTGCTGATTCGCTGGAGACATCGACCACGTGCAACAGCAAATCCGCTTCCACGACTTCCTCAAGCGTGGCTTTGAATGATTCCACCAGCTGATGCGGCAGCTTGCGGATGAAGCCCACCGTGTCGCTGAGAAGCGCGTTTTGGTTGGTCGGCAAATTGATGCGGCGCGTGGTGGGATCGAGCGTGGCGAAGAGTTTGTCCTCGGCCAAAACCTCCGCACCGGTGAGCGCGTTGAGCAGTGTGGACTTGCCGGCATTCGTGTAACCCACGATGGACGCCAGCGGCCACTGGCTGCGCTGGCGGCCTTGGCGTTGAGTTTGGCGCACGCGTTTGACTTCCTTCAAATCGCGCCGCAGTTTGGAGATACGTTCCTGAATGCGGCGGCGATCCACTTCGAGTTGGCTCTCGCCATCGCCGCGCATTCCGATGCCGCCTTTCTGCCGCGAAAGGTGCGTCCACAATCCCGTGAGGCGCGGCAGGATGTGCTGCAACTGGGCCATCTCAATTTGCATTTTGCCTTCCCGCGTGCGGGCTCGTTGGGCGAAAATATCGAGGATGAGCGCGGTGCGATCGAGTACTTTGCAATCGAACACACGCTCGAGGTTGCGCGTTTGGGCGGGCGAAAGTTCGTCATCAAAAATGACGGTGTCGACTTCGCCTTGTTTACAGATTTCCGCAAATTCGGTCGCCTTGCCTTTGCCGATGTACGTTGCAGCGTGAGGCCGGTCGAGGCGTTGGGTGCCTTCTCCGATGATTTGTGCGCCGGCGGTCCGGGCGAGTTCGGCCAGTTCGGCCATCGTTTCCGTGAGGTCCGCGCCGGTGCGTTTACGCAGTTCCGCGCCAATGAGGAAGACTCGTTCGGTGGCTCCAATTTGTTCCGCGAGGGCTTTCACGTGAGTTGTTCAATCAATCGCCGCGCCGTTTCCACCGCCGGTTCGTTGGCCGGGACGGTCAGCGTGTGGGCTCCATGCAGTTTGCGGAACCATGTCATTTGTCTGCGAGCGAATTGCCACGTGCGTGACTTAACCAACGCGACGGTTTCCGGCAAGCCTTGTTCGTCGTTGAGGTGCCCAATAACCTGTCGATATCCGAGGGCTTGTTGCGCGACAGGGTTACCCTCCAGCGCTGAACGCAGCGAACAAGTTTCTGCCACCAAACCGGCGGCAATCATTGCTTCCACGCGCGTGTCGATGCGTTGGCGCAAATCTTCGCGGCCCCGCTCGAGCAGGAAAAAATTTGGCGGTACTTGGCCGGTCCATTCGGCGCGTTGTTCGGAAAAGGGTTTTCCGGTGAGGCGAATGACTTCAACGGCGCGCACCACGCGTCGTCGATTTCGGCGATCGATGGTTGCGTGGGTGGCGGGGTCGTGCTCGAGCAATTCGGCAACGAGAGTTTCCAAATCCACATCTTCCAACTCCGCGCGCATCGTTGCGTTCGCTTGCGGTGCTTCGCCCAATCCTTCGAGCCACGCGCTGAAATACAATCCGGTGCCGCCACAAAAAACGGGCCGCTTGATTTTTTTAATGATCGATTTCGTGCGCGCCACGAACCTGGCCGCATCGAAGAATTCGGTTAACTCAAGAATGTCGATGTGATGATGCAGAACACTCGCGCGTTCTTCGGCAGTGGGCTTGGCGGTGCCAAGATCGAGCCCACGATAAACCTGCATTGAATCGACGGAAATAATTTCTCCGTTGAGCCGTTGAGCGATCTCGAGTGCCACGGCGGATTTCCCGCTGGCGGTGGGGCCGGCGATGAAAACGGGCGTACCCATCGTTTAGGACTCCTTTTGGTTTTTTGCTTCTGTTTCTTCTTCGTCCACTTCCTCGGTTGGAGGTCCTTCGCGCCATGCGAGGAGGAAGAGCAAGCCCACGCCAATGCAGATGCCCATATCCGCGATATTGAACGCCGGATAGCCCATCTCTGTGCCATCACTGCGAATGAGATAAAATCTTACGAAATCTATAACGTACTGATACGCCACTCGGTCGATGAGGTTGCCGAGGATGCCACCGATGAGAAGGCCGAGGGCAAGTTTGCCGGTAGGAGTGTGTGTTTCGAAATGATGGCGATAACGAATGAGCGCAATCATGGCCACCACGGAGAGTGCGGCGAGCGGCAGACTGCTGCCTTGAAACATGCTCCACGCAGCTCCTGTGTTTTGCCAATTAACGAAGCGAAGAAACCCTTCGATGACCACTTTTGTTTCGCTTCCGCTGAGGGCGCGAATGATGAGTTGCTTGGTGAGCTGATCGGCCACCAACACAATTGCGGCCGTAACGAGGATTCTTTTCTCCTTAAAAAAAGGAACGGTTTCCCCCGGGGTTGTCCGGTCTGCCGTGGGGGTTTCCATACCGCCTAGTGCGTGCGCATCGGCATCAACACGTAGAGAAAGGGGGTGTTGCTCTTGAGTACACCGGGGCTGAGGCTGTCGGTGAGTTCAAAAAACACTTCGTCCCCTTCAAGCACTTTGAGGGGATCCATCAAGAATGTGGGGTTGAAGGCTACTTCAATTTCTGGGCCTTTGTATTTGATGGCGATGGACTCGCTGCCGGATCCGACTTCAGGCGTGTTGGCAGTGATGGCGAGTTTGTCATTGGCGAACGTAAGCTTCACGGAGTTCGCCTTGTCGCTAGTAATTTGATCGGCGCGGCGCAAGGCGTGATGAAGTTCTTCCTTGCCGAGCGTGACCCGCTCCTTGAATTCGCCGGGGATGACTTGTTTGAAATTCGGGTAATTCCCTTCGACCAATTTACTGTGGAGCACGATGTCTTCGCCGCCTTCCTGTGGCAGCGTAAATTCCACGTGCGTGTCGCCGAGGCGAATCTCAACGTCTCCGCTGCTTTGCAACAATCGTTGCAATTCGGAGACCGCTTTGTTGGGCACGATAAATTCTCCTTTGATGCCGCCTTCAATTTCCTCTTCCACCAACGCGAGGCGTCGGCCATCCGTGGCCACCAACGTGAGGCGGTCTGGCGTGATAACGATGTTGATGCCGTTTAGCACGTGGCGTGATTCGTCGGTGCTCACCGCGTAGCCCGTCTTGCGAATCATTTCCTTAAACTTCGCTTGCGGCACTTTCACTTTGCCGCTCTCTTTGAATTTTGCCTGTTGCGGATATTCATCCGCCCCGATTCCGTTGAGCTTATACTTCGATGCGCCGGCTTGAACGGTTGCAACCTCTTTGTCGCTCACTTCTATTTCGATTTCCCCCGCCTCTATTTCGCGCACCAACCCGAAAAGCCGTTTGGCCGGCATCGACGTGGCTCCTTCACGCTCCACTTCGGCCGAAACTGTCGCGTGCACGCTCACCTCGAGATCTGTAGCGCGCAACTCCAGTCGCTTGGCGCCCGCGACGAGCAGCACGTTGGAAAGAATGGGGAGCGTGGAGCGTGCTCCCACAATATTTTGGACCGCCTGCAATCCGCTGGCGAGGTCCTCCTTGGTTACCGAGATTTTCACAAAGACTAATTAGATGATTGTTTTAAACAGTATCACACTATTATTAAGGGCCGTGAATAAGGCAAACAACCCTCGGAGTCAAGGCAGAGCACCGGAAAAAAGCCAGAAATATCGACCCACGGCTGGGGATAAAAATGTGGGCAAATACCGGCAAGTCGCAAAAGATGGGGAAAAAAGAGTTGATGGCGACAATTCATCGAGTGATTCCCATCTTATTACCCGCCCGACAACGCGCCACAACGCGCGGGATGATTTCGCAAGCGGCGGCAATGTCGACGTCCGAAGTTTCTCGCCCCAGAGAAAGCCGCACCAACGCGTTGGCCTCGGCGGCAGGAGCACCCATGGCGAGCGCCACGTGCGAGGGCGTCACCGAACCACTGGCGCAAGCGGAACCCGCAGAAGCGCAAAGCCCTTCCATATCCAAACCGCTCAAAAGCGCAATGCTGTCGGTGCCTTCTACGGTAAAGGAAACGGTATTGGTGAGACGATTGGCCGAATCACGGTGGCCAAGGAAAGTTACGCCATCGGTGGCGTCCACCATTTCAATCAACTTCCCCGCGAGCGGGGCTAAGGTTTTCATAGGGAAAACAGGGATTGGGAAAAAACGCACAATCGCTTCGGCAAGGCCGATGATGCCGGCAAGATTCTCGGTACCGGCGCGCCGTTCGTTTTCGTGCGGGGCGCCGTGCACGATGGGATCCGGCAACAAAGGCGATTTGGCGTACAGCAGCCCGGCTCCATTTGGGCCGTAGAATTTATGGGCGCAGAGGGAAACCAGATCCGCATTGAAATCGGCGATGGCGGAGAGAGGAATTTTTCCAAAGCACTGCACGGCGTCCGTGTGAAAAACCACACCCCTAGAAGCGCAAAGTTCACCGATTTCCGCAACAGGTTGAAGGGTGCCCACCTCGTTATTGGCGGCCATGATGCTGACCAGCACGGTGTCCGGCCGCAACGCCTCGCGCACAGACTCCACCGCCACGCGTCCGGCAGAATCCACCGGGAGAAAAGTGACCTCAAACCCTTCGTTATTCGCAAGATATTCACAAGGTTGGAGTACCGCGTGATGTTCCACGGCCGAGGTGATGATGTGCCGACCTTTATTGCGCA
>JAPKEI010000063.1 GCA_028872685.1 Verrucomicrobiota bacterium
CGTGATCGTGATCGGTGGTTTCGGGTGGGTCGACCAGTTCGATCTCAGCGTGTTCGGCGATGAACTCAACGACTTTTTGCTCCATTATTTGGTTTTGGATCGCGCTGATTTGATTGTTGTCGGCCAACTCTTTCATGTGTTGCTGGGGGTCCTTGCCCATTTGCTGGGCTTGCATGGCGATGGCGCGCAGGACTTCTTCACGTGCAACTTCGAGTTTCTCCGCTTGGGCAATGCGTGGGTGAATGAAAAACCACCGCGCGCGGTCCATGGCGATAGGGTTGGCTTCGGCCGTGATTTGTTCCTTGGCCTTCTCAATATCTTCTTCCGAAGCCCCGCCGGCGCGCCGCGTGCGCACCATGCTTTCCACTACGACGCGTAGTTCATTTTGCTGAACTGGTTCAGGCACATCGAAGCTCACTTTTTTCATCAGTTCCTCGTGCACTTGTGCGCGTACGACGCGCATGGCCTCGCCCTCCTGATTGGACTTTAAATCATCCCGCACGCCTTCGCGCAGTTTCTCCACGCTTTCCGCTTCCCAGCTTTTGGCAAATTCATCGGTCAACTCGGGCATGACCTTTTCTTTCACCTGCATTACCTTCACTTCGTAAATCACATTCAGCCCCTGCAATTTCGGTTGGCTGGGAAACTCGTCGGGGATGGTGACTGTCACCGTGCGTTCCTCACCGGGCTTGGCGTCGATGAGTTGTTTGGTGAAGCCCGGGATAAAATGATCGTGCTCATCGGCGTGCACGTGCAGTGGGAAGTTTTCCTGCTTGGTCATTCCACGCGCGGTGGGCGAGAAGTCCGTGAGCGGCTTACCATCGCTGGTGCCGGTGAAGCTGACCACCACATAGTCGCCCGCTTGCGTGCCGCGCTCCTGCTCTTTGTATTCGGCGCGGCCTTCGCGGAGTTTATCCAGTGCGTTGTCCACGTCGGCATCGGAAACTTCGAGCTTCGGTTTTTTGGCGGGCAACCCTTTGTACTCCGGCATTTCAAAATCCGGTGCGGTCTCCACCGTGGCCAAAAAATTCAACGCTTCGCCGCGTTTGAAGTTGACCTCCTCTACCTCCGGCTGCAGCAGCGGTCGAATTTCGTTGTCCTCCAAGCCTTTGCGATAGCAGTCATTGAGCAACTGCTCGCGCACTTGATCCTCAATTTTCCCGGCAAACTGCGCCGCCACCTTGGCCTCCGGCGCTTTGCCCTTGCGATAGCCCGGCAGATTGGCTTGTTTGCGAAACGTGCGCGTGACTTCGGCGAATGCCGCGTCTACATCTTCTGCCGGAAGTTCAAAGCGCAGTTGCTTTTTGCACGGCGCTAATTCAATTATTTCAACTTTTACATTCACGATAAAACCCATTTTTGGGGCCGCCCAACCTAGAAGCGTGGTAAACAGGCGTCAAGCATTGAGGCGTATTTGCCTCGTCTTTGAATAATCTATTGCTAGGCTCGTCAGCTGTCGTAACTAATTATGATTGCACGTATCATTCTATCGCTGACCGTGGCGTTTTCTGCGGGAGTTCAAGCTCAGGAGAAGGCCGTATGGCAGCAGAAACTTTCCAAGCATTTACAGGCGGATTTCCCCTATACCAAGGCGGCCGTTCGCACGCAGTTTCCTAAGAACAACGTGGCTAACAAGGGGATGGCCATCATTGTTGGTCGTGAGGCGTTCATGTGTTTTGACACGGATTTGCTGCGTTGGGCAGCTGGTTGGACCGGAGGCTATATCACTGAAGATGGGGTGAGTTTTAAGGGTAATCACGGGGCCAGCCCGCGCATTGCAGGCGAGCAGAAATTTGGGACCTCTCCCATCGCTGGTTGGGCTGATGCCAAAGGCTCCTTTGCAGATTCACGCCCCGAGCCTTTTGGCCCATTGCCTCGTAAACATGTCCAATGGCTTGGCAACTATGTGGCGGATGACCAAGTGGTGCTTAGCTATAGGGTGCACGGTGTGGGCATTCTTGAGCAACCGGGAAGTATCGAAAAGGATGGGCAGACGATTTTTGTGCGCAGCATTAAATACGAGAATATTTCTGCCGACCTCGTGACAATGGTTTGCGAAGTGGAAAACGCCAAGGGTGGGATGGAAGATGGCGTGGCGATTCTGGTGGCTGGCGATCAAGTCACGCAAGTGGCGCTGATGAATGCGCCCAAGGGCAGCGTGTTGGAGGTGCAGGAAAATAAACGCGTTGTGGCCAGGCTTGCCAAGGGAACGAAATCCGGCACATTACAGATTCACATCTGGAGAGGAGC
This sequence comes from Verrucomicrobiota bacterium, assembly GCA_028872685.1. Lineage (GTDB taxonomy): Bacteria > Verrucomicrobiota > Verrucomicrobiia > Limisphaerales > UBA1100 > JACNJL01. The sequence continues at coordinate 2,251 of JAPKEI010000063.1, forward strand.
CAAAGCCGATCTTGCCCAATTCGCCATCTTGGCCAAGGCATCGGCCAAGGCTGAGTTTCGCAAGGAGGGTAAGAATCGCTGGCCGGATCCGGTGGTGACCCAAGGCGTGATGAACGTTAGCAAGACACCTGATGGCGCGTATGTGACCGATGTGATCACTTCGCCGGAGAAGAACCAGTGGAATCGCCGTGTGCGTTTTGGCGGGTTGGATTTCTTCAGCGATGGCAATCGGGCGGCACTTTCAACATGGGATGGTGATGTTTGGGTTGTGACCGGCTTGAAGAATGAAAACCTCAAGGACCTGAAGTGGACACGCTTTGCCAGCGGTGGGTTTGAGACGCTGGGCCTAAAAATTGTGGACGATGTTATTTACACCTCCGGACGTGACCAAATCACTCGCTATCACGATCTGAACAAAGATGGCGAAGCCGACTACTATGAGAGCTTCAACAACGAGATCACCAGCTCTCAGGGGTTCCATGAGTTTGTGTTCGACTTGCACACGGATAAGGAAGGCAACTTTTACACCATCAAGGCTGGTCCTGTTCGTGGAGGTGGCCGCGGCTTCGGTGGAGGTGGAGGTAATGGCAATATCTCACGCCATGCAGGAAGCCTGATGAAAATCGATAAGTACGGTAAAACCCTCACTGTGGTGGCTACGGGTTTCCGTGCTCCCAACGGCATGGGTGTTGGGCCAGATGGTCAATTGACCAGTGGTGACAACGAAGGTTCATGGGTGCCGCGGTGTCCGATTAATTGGATTCGCGAAGGTGGGTTTTATGGGGTGGAAACACTCGCACACAAAACACCCGTGCCCAAATATGACAAGCCGCTTTGTTGGCTGGACAAGGGTTGGGATAACTCCGGTGGCGGGCAGGTTTGGGTGACCAGTGATAAGTGGGGTCCATTCCAAGGTGAGTTGCTGCACACCAGCTATGGCCGTTCCTCGATCTATCTGGTGCTTAAAGAAGAGGTGAACGGCCAGATGCAGGGAGGGGTGGTGAAACTGCCGTTGCGCTTTACCTCCTCTGCAATGCGGCCTCGGTTTAATCCGAGTGATGGCCACCTGTATGTTGCTGGCCTGAAGGGCTGGCAGAGCAATGCTGCTCGCATTACAGGCCTTGATCGCATTCGCTACACAGGCAAGAAGGTGTATACCGTGCGCGGACTCAAGGTGAATAAGGCCGGTGTGCATCTTACCTTTACACAACCGTTGGATGTGAAGTCGGCATCGGACTCAGAGAATTACGCCATCACCCGATGGAATTATCAGCGTACTCAGAATTATGGATCGCCAACCTTCAAGGTGAGCAATCCTAAGGAACGAGGGAATGAAGGAGTGAAGATTACAGGCGTCGCACTATCTGCAGACCGCAAGACCGTGACGCTTTCCGTGGAGGATCTTCGCCCATGCGATCAGCAGCTTATTAGGTTCAATGTTGAGGCGGCTGATGGCACCAGTATCCGAACCGAGGTAATGCATACGATTCACGCCTTAAAGTAACCACCGCCTTGCCTCTTTCCGGTTAACGCGCTAAAAGAGTCGTCGCTCCTTAGTATGCGGAAACTCATTGCCATCTGTCTATTCGCCTCAGTGTTTTTCGCCGGTGCGCAGGTTGCTGAGCTGCAGCCAGGTCTTGCGCTTACTTGGCGGGTTGGCGAGTCGAAGGCATTAACCGTGGTGCCGAATCTTTGGCTGTACGTGCCTGCAGGCCAATCGCCTTCACCCTTTGTGCCGGCGGGACGCTTCACCGCTACTTTCGAGGGATTTGTGAATATTGATTTGCGAGGCGATTATTCCTTCCTCGTTACGGGCAAAGGCGGTGTGAAGTTGGAGGTGAATAATGCTGTGCTGCTTGATCTCAAGGGCATTGGTGGCGTGACACAGGCCAAAACAAAATCCGTACGGCTGAACAAAGGCGCCAACGCCATCAAGGTCATCTACAGCAGCCCCAGCAAAGGCGATGCGCAGTTGCGGCTTTTCTGGAGTGAACGCCCCGACAAACCACTCCCGCACGAGCCTATCCGCAATGGACAGCTCACACATCTGCCCGGCGCGCCGCTCACGCAGGCGAGCCTCGTGGAAACCGGTCGCGAAATTTACCTCGAGCATCGCTGCCAACGTTGCCACGTTAGCGAAGGTGCGGGCATTCCGGAACTGGCTATGACTGGCCCTGACTTTACAGCCATTGGCGATCGCCGGCATCGCAGTTGGATGGCCCAGTGGATTCTTGACCCTAAAGCCCAACGTTCATCCGCGCGCATGCCAAAGTTGTTACACGGCGAGACTGCCCCGGCCGAGGCCGCTGCGATGGCTGCGTATCTTTCCACCCTCAAAGGCCCGGCCAAGCCAGCCAAGGAATTCCCAAAAGCTGATTTCGAGGTTGCAGAAGAGTTGGCCGGTCAGCTGAATTGCGTTGGTTGTCACACGCTTCCCGGCACGGCGGTGGTAGAGGGCAAGCTATCGCTTGATCACATTAACCGTAAATTTCCAGCGGGCGAGCTAGTCGATTTTCTGCGTGCTCCAGATCGTCATTATGCGTGGACGCGAATGCCGAAATTCGGCATCACCGCGCAGGAGGCGTGGAATCTTTCCCAATGGCTGCGCGTCAAGGCCCAAGCCCACGCCGAACCAAAAAGGGATAAGAATCCCGCTGGAATTGCTCACGGCAAAAAATTAGTTACCACACGTGGTTGCATCAATTGCCATAATCATAAGGGTGAAAATAAATTTACAGCACCCGATCTCAGTTCGCTGACTATCGACAAATGGATGGGCGGTTGTCTTGCCGAAAAGGCTGATGGCAAAACGCCGCACTTCGGGTTCGCGCCCGACCAACGTACTGCTCTGCGTACCTTTGCCGCCACCGACCTCGAGTCGTTACATCGGCATGATCCTGCGGAATTTGCCCGGCGCCAGATGCGTGTGCTTAATTGTAATGTTTGCCACGGAGAACTTGAAGGGTTTCCAAAATTAGACACCATTGGTCTGAAGTTGAAGCCCGAGTGGATGCAGTTGCTTTTCGAAGGTTCACTGAAGCAACGCCCACGGCCGTGGTTGCCCCATCGCATGCCAGCTTTCCCCGCGCGCGCCAAGGTGCTCGCGCAGGGCCTTGCCATGTCGCACGGATACGCGCCCAAAACATCTGTAGAGAAGATGCCAGTTAATGCCAAGCTCGCCGAGGTTGGCCGCAAGCTTGTGGGAGTGGATGGGGGCTTTTCATGCGTGGCATGTCACGGTGTAAAGAACCGGGATCCATTGCAGGTATTTGAGGCGCAAGGGGTTAATTTCGCCCGAGCAGGAGCACGTTTGCATCCGGATTATTATTTACGTTGGATGCTTGATCCGCTCCGAGTCGACTCGCAATCGCGCATGCCAGATTATTTTGACGAAGACGCGCGAAGCGTATTGGTAGATGTGTTGGAAGGTGATGCCAAGAAACAAATTGAAGCCATCCGTCAATATTTGAGGCAGGGAAACCAAATGAAAATTCCAACGATGCAATAGGGCAACAAAACAAATTTAATAATGAAAAATATCAATGCACTTCTCATGGGCGCCCTAATAAGCGCGGCGACACTCACGGCGCAAGCCGAGGGTAAATGGATCACCCTCTTTGATGGGAAAAAAGTTACGGGCCTTCGCGGTTACGGCCAAAAGGGTTTCCCTGATGGCGGATGGAAGGTGGAGAATGGCACCATAAAAACCATTCCGCGTGGCCAAGGCGGCAAGCCGCGTGACCTCGCGACGGACATGAGCTTTACTGATTTCGAATTTGAATGTGAATGGAAGGTCTCCCCTGGAGGCAACAGCGGTATTATGTATCGCGTGTTGGAACAGAAGAAGCCGGCTTATGTCACCGGGCCGGAGCTTCAGGTACTGGATGATGAGCGGCATGCCGATGGCAAAATCCGTTTTCCCCTGCGTACGGCAGGCTCACTCTACGAACTCATTGGTAAAGGGATGAAGGACAAGCCTTACAACAAGGCTGGCGAATGGAATAAGGTGCGCATTGTGTTTAAGAAAAACAACGTGCAGCACTGGCTCAATGGCGCGAAGATCGTTGAGTACACTTGGGGCAGTGACGAGATCAAGGCACTCATCCAAAAGAGCAAGTTCAAGACATGGGAAGGTTTCATGCAGCAACCGCAGGGTCATATCGTTATCCAGCATCACGGCGAAGAGGTCTGGTACCGGGCCATTCGCGTGCGAAAGCTGTAGAACTTGCGCAAACCTCAAAGACCATTTACAAAAGCCGCATGACATCCATGCGGCTTTTTTTTGTGACCCTTTCCTTCTCCGTGCCCGGCTTGTTTGCCGGTGAACTCAACTCGCTGACCGAGGCCGAGCAAAAGGCCGGTTGGCAGCTTCTTTTTGACGGCAAAGACATCAACAAGCACTGGCGCAACCTTGGCCAGAAAGGTGTGACCGGCGAGGGTTGGGCAATTGAGAAAGGGGTGCTTGTGAAACTGCAGGGCAAGAAAGCTGGCAACCTCCTCACGCGGCGGACGTGGGCGGATTACGAGTTTAGGTGGGAGTGGAAGGTTGGCGCCAAGGGCAACAACGGCGTCAAGTACATGGTGCTCGAGAAGCGCGGCGCTATTGGTCACGAGTACCAGATGATTGATGACAGCTTCTGGCTGAAGCAGCCGTTGAGCCTAACCGCAACGTTCTACGCGGTGTTGCCGCGCGCGGTAAAGCTGGCCGAGCCGGTGCGCATCAATAAATGGAATCAGTCGCGCATCAAGGTGGCTGGCCAAAAGGTGGAGCATTGGCTCAATGGCGAGAAGGTGCTGAGCTACACGCTGGGCAGCGAGCGTGTGTTGGCGGGCGTGGCCAAGAGCAAGTTCAAGAAATTCGAGGGCTTCGGCAAAAAGGTCACCGGCCACATTTTGTTAACCGATCACAACGACCGGTGCGAATTCCGAAGCCTGAAGATCCGTGAACTCTCAGCAAAATGACCAGCCAAGATGCTGTCATTGACCCCGTTTCTATCACTCGCGCCTTGCGTGGTGTTTATTCAACCCGTCTGCTCTGTGCTGCCGTATGTCATCTGAAGGTGTTTGAACACGCGGTGGATGGCAGTCACACCCTTGAATCATTACAGGCAGAACTTGGGTTGGCTGAGCGCCCAACCAATGTCCTTCTTCCGGCCCTACGCGCAATGGGTCTGCTTACGCTCGAGGCTGATTGCGTGGTAGTTACCGACGCCGGTCGTTATCTCTGTGAAAGGGAGCCCTGTAATCTCATCAATTACATTGGAGGTGAGGCAAATGATCCCGGCGTGCTGGAGATGGTTGAGCGCCTGCGTCATGACGGTTTGCCGGGTGAGACCGGCATTTCATTCGTCAAGGACGATGCGGCTCCTTCGCCCATGGATGATCCCGAGGCTGCGCGACGTTTCACCTTGGCGCTGGCGGGTCGTGCCCGGCTGCTTTCCCCTTTGGTTGCCAGGGCCATGCCGTCTACCGGGCATCTTCTTGATATTGCCTGCGGTACCGGCTTCTTTGCCTTCGAATGGCTTCGTCTCAATCCTGCCGCGCGTGCAACGCTGATTGACACCTCCGAGGTACTGGCAGTTGCCCGAGAATTTTCTGCCGAGTATGGCGACGTTATTGACCGGATTGATTTCCTTCCTGCCAACATGCTGGTGGATCCTCTTCCCGAGGCCGACCTCATCCTTGCCGGCAGTCTTTTCCATGATTGGCCGACAGGAACCTGTGCCGATCTCATGCGTCGCTTTGCTGCCGCGCTCCATCCGGATGGTCAACTTTTTATCCACGATGTTTATTTGAACGATTCAATGGATGGTTCCTTGCCCGCTACGGACTATTCCGCCCAGCTTTTTCAGCACACCAAGGGCCGCCTTTACAGCCGCGCAGAATACGAATCTTGGATGACAGCTACCGGTCTCACGCCCACCGATCATCATACCCCCACTCAACTCGAGTACGCCCTCATTGCCGGCCGGAAACCGGAGTAGCCCAAAGCGGCACTTGCTCCATCTTGTTTCCGGTAAGAGATGAATTCCTTTATTTAATTTGATTTCTTGCCGATGCAATAGAGGTGCTTTTGACCTCGAATGAAAATCTGGCCTTGGCTCACGGCAGGACTGCCGGAGACCAGTTCCTTCAGGTCATTCTTGGCGACCACTTCAAACTCAGCGCCGGGTCGCAACACGGTGGTGATACCCCGGTCGGAGACAAAGTAGGCCAGCCCATTGGCGGTAATGGCCGAGGCACTGTGGCCGCCGCCCAATCGCTCCATCCAGAGGCGCGTGCCGTCCTCGGCCTTGAGGCAGCTGGCGATTCCGTTATCGGCGACAATTACAAAATACGGGCCCAGCACAACAGGTGAAGGGACATAGGACGCGCCTTTTTTTACCCGCCAGGCGATGTGTGTCTTGGTGATATTGCCGCGTCCTTCGGGGCGGATGGCCAGGATGTGGCGCTCGGGGAAGCCGCCGGTAACGAAGGCGTATTTTCCGTTGTAGACCATTGACGCCACAAACTGTTCGGTGGGTCCGTCAATAATCCAGTGGCGTTCACCGTTAGCCGGGTCATAGCTAGCGACTGATTTGCTGCCGCAAAGGATCATCTGTTCGCGTTTATCGATCGTGCGGATGATAGGGGTAGAGTAGCTGCGGGTTTTGTTTTCCCGTGGCACCTTCCATTTTATTTCGCCGCTTTTCTGATCTAACGCCGCGAGATAGGCCTCGCCGTCATGGTCTCCATTTACAATGACTAGGTCCCGGTACAAAATCGGGCAGGCATTGAAGCCGTGGGCACTGATAAATCCACCCACGTTGCGGGACCATTTCTTTTGTCCTACCATATCAAAGGCGGTCACCACGAAGGAGCCGGGGGTAATCAGGCGCGCGCCTCCGACATTGGGCGCAGTGATCTTGCGATTGTCCACCTTCATGGCCGTCACATAAATCATTTTGCCATCGGTAACCGGGGTGCTGGAGGCGCGGCTATTGAGCCGGTGCAGAGTTTCCAATGGAGTTTTGAGGACGGTGCTCTGCCAGAGTGTTTTGCCGTTACGGCGGTCCAGGCATAGGAGAACGCGCTCTTCCTTCTCAGGGAGGCAGGTTAGGAGTAATACCTTGTCTTCCCAGATGACCGGTGAGGAGTGGCCTTTACCGGCGATGGCGACTTTCCACGCGAGGTTTTCGGTGGTGCTCCACCGGGTAGGGATATTTTTTTCCAAGCTGGTGCCATCACCGCGCGGCCCGCGCCAGCCCGGCCAGTTTTCCGCGCACAATGAAAATGAAACGACGAAAAAGAGTGCTATGAAACGCATGGCGAGAGTTTATGGATATGGCCACCGCGAGCAAGAGCTTTTGGTATTTCAGAGAATTCCGGTTGACGTGCGTGCGGTTTGCAGGAAATCCTGCCCCTGCCCATGGTGAAGATTCAACGCGCTCTCATTTCAGTTTCGGACAAGGACGGCTTACTGCCGTTTGCAAAAACGCTGGCCGAGGCCGGTGTGGAAATTCTCAGCACCGGTGGTACCGCGCGCGTGATGCGCGAGGCGGGACTCACGGTCATCGATGTCAGCGATTACACTGGCTTCCCCGAGATGATGGATGGTCGCGTGAAAACGCTGCACCCCAAGGTGCATGGCGGTCTGCTGCACTTGCGCGGCAATGCCGAACACGAAGCCGCGTGCGCCGAGCACGGCATTGAGCCAATTGATTTGGTGGTGGTAAACCTCTACCCCTTCGAGGCCACCGTGGCCAAACCGGATGTGACGCTGGAAGACGCCATTGAGAACATCGACATTGGCGGTCCATCCATGCTGCGGAGTGCTGCAAAAAATCACGAGAGCGTGACCGTTATTGTCGATCCTAGTGACTACAAGGTTGTGGCGGAACAAATCCAATCCGACGGTGGGACCACGCTCGAGTTGCGCCGTACCCTCGCTGTGAAAGTGTATGCGCGCACTGCCGAATACGACGCTGCCATAGCGGCGCATTTGCAAACTGCATTCGGCGACGGAAGCACTGAGGAGACGTCTGAAGAGTTGCCGGCCGAATTAATGGTACAGGCCCCCTTGGCGCAAACATTGCGCTACGGCGAGAACCCCCACCAACGCGCCGGCTTGTACGGCAAGTTTGACGAGTACTTCGAGCAACTGCACGGCAAGGCGCTTTCGTACAACAACATCCTCGACGCCACTGCCGCTGCGAATTTGATCTGCGAATTTACGAAGGACGTGCCGACGCTGGCTATCCTCAAGCACACCAACCCTTGCGGCATGGGACAGGGCGCGAGCTTACGCGAGGCATGGGACCGCGCGTTCGCCACGGACAACCAAGCGCCCTTCGGCGGCATCATCGCCGTCAACCAACCGCTTGATGCTGACTGTGCGGAAGCCATTGCGGGAATTTTTAGCGAAGTCATCATCGCGCCGGAGTTCACTGACGAAGCCAAAGCCATTTTGCAGAAGAAAAAAAACCTGCGCCTGCTGAGGGTGCTTAAAAACCCCTTCACCGCTGTTGCGTGGGATGTGCGAAATACGGGCGCGGAATCCTTCCTCGTGCAGGAACGCGACATCAAAACCACCTCCGCCGATGATTTGAAAGTGGTGACCGAGCGCGCACCCACCGATGACGAAATGGCCGCGATGCTTTTTGGCTGGCGCGTGGTGAAGCATGTGAAGAGTAATGCGATTGTCTATTGTGCGCCCGGTACCACGCTCGGCATCGGCGCGGGCCAGATGAGCCGGGTGGATTCAAGTAAGATTGCGGTGTGGAAAGCGGGGGAGGCCGGTTTGTCACTCGCGGGCAGTGTGGTGTGCAGTGACGCTTTTTTCCCCTTTGCTGATGGACTCATTGCTGCAGCAGAAGCCGGTGCTACGGCAGCCATTCAACCGGGCGGATCGGTAAGGGATGAGGAAGTAATTGCTGCAGCTAATGAACGA
>JAPKEI010000064.1 GCA_028872685.1 Verrucomicrobiota bacterium
CTTTGGGCCAAAACTCGGTGAGGAGCGTGAGGTTCGGCGAGCGCGAGATGGTATCTCGCAAACCGGCGATGACTTTCGGTTCGTAGCCCTGCACATCGATTTTGATGAGGTCGATGGTTTCGATTTTGTTTTCGGCGAGTATTGAATCTGTGGCAACGGCTTTCACTTCCACTTGCGGGCGGGATTCGCCTGGCGCGTACAGGCGATTGTCTCCGCGGTTATCAGCCGAAATGTAAAGCGGCAACGTGGCCGGCGCGTCGGAAGCGGCGACGGGAAAGGCTTGCACGTTTTCTGTGCCGTTGGCGGCGATGGTTTGCTCGAGGTATTTGAAACTCTCGGGGTCGGGCTCCAAAGCGATGATTTTTCCATTGGGGCCAACGGCACGCGCGGCCAGCGCGGTGTAATAGCCGATGTTCGCGCCCACATCGAGGAAAGTCATTCCTTCGCGACAGGCGGTTTGGAAAAACTTTGTTTCAGCCTTTTCGTACACGCCAAAGTGCAGCGCGCCGGAGACGACGGGGTCATCGGGATTGAGCACCACCACCGCTTCACCAAAGTTGACCTGCGCGGGCAGCAGCTGCCGAATCGCCCAATTGGCCAGCGGACGCAACGGCCACGGTCGCAGCAAATAACAGTAAACAAACTCGGCAAGCATTGTTAGACGGTTTGCTGGCGGAACCACTCGATGAAGCGCGGGATGCCGTCTTCGATTTTTGTTTGCGGATTGTAGCCAAGGAGGTGCTGCGCTTTTTCGATGTTGGCAAAGGTGATGGGCACATCGCCAGGCTGCGAGGGTTCACGGTTAATTTCAGCTTTTACGCCGAGGGCGGTTTCGATTAATTCGATGAGGCGGCTCAACTTGACGGTTTGCGATTCGCCGAGGTTGATGATTTCGCAGCCGAACTCGCGCTCGGTGGCGGCGATGACACCGTCGACGGTGTCGTCCACGTAAGTGTAATCGCGCGAAGCGGTGCCATCGCCAAACATCGTGATGGGTTGGCCGGCGTGCATTAGTTTGGCGAATTTGTGGATGGCGAGGTCGGGGCGTTGACGCGGGCCGTACACGGTAAAAAATCGCAACAGACAAACGTCCATCCCATACACGTGATGATACGTGTGCCCCAGCGATTCGCACGCAAGCTTGCTGGCGGCGTAAGGCGAAATGGCGCTGAAGATGGGATCGGCCTCGCTAAAGGGCACTTTGGAATTCACGCCGTACACGCTGGATGACGAGGCGATGGTGATTTTTTGAATGCCCCGCTCGCGGGCAGCTTCGAGGACATTCACGGTGCCTTCGACGTTGACGCGTTGGTATAGCGCCGGTTGCTCGAGGCTCGGCCGCACTCCGGCGCGGGCGGCGAGGTGGATGATTTGGTCAAAGGCCATGCTGGCAAACACTTCGTCCACCTCGGCACGATTCGTGATGTCCGCGTGCACAAACACAAAGGACTGTGCGCGCGCCTGCAGCTTGCGCAGGGTATTTTGCTTGAGGGCGGGATCGTAAAAATCGTTGAGATCATCCAGCGCGCACACCGTGTGCCCCGCGTCGAGCAACCGCTCGCACACGTGCGAACCGATGAACCCCACACCTCCGGTGACCAAAACATTCACGCGCCGAAAATAGCGGCGAACCGGTGCAGTGTCGAGGTTGTCGACGGGTCGTGAATGGATTGTGAATCGTCTCCGCTTGCTGTGAGGCTGAGGTTTTGGATACTCCCGCACATGCCCAATGACGCATTGCTGGAACTGAATATCCCTGAACTGACCAAAGTAAAAAGCGGCAAGGTCCGCGAAGTGTTCGACATGGGGGAGCATCTCCTCTTCGTCGCCTCTGACCGCGTGAGTGCGTTTGATGTCGTGTTGCCTAACGGCATCCCACGCAAAGGCGAGGTGCTCACGCAGATTTCACATTTTTGGTTCGATAAATACGCCGACCTCGTCCCCAACCACCGCGTGGCCGATGGCTTGCCCGACCATCTTGCTCACCTCGCCCCGCGCAGTATGGTGGTAAAAAAAGCGGAGCCACTCAACATCGAGTGCATCGTGCGCGGCTATATCACCGGCAGCGGCTGGAAGGAATATAAAAAGAACGGCACCGTGTGCGACATTCCGTTGCCCGATGATTTACTGGAATCCGCTGAGCTGGAGCAACCCCTCTTCACCCCCAGTACCAAAGCCGACGAAGGCCACGACGAAAATATTTCCTTCGAACAAGCTGTCGAAATCGAAGGCCGCGAAACCGCCGAAAAAGTACGCGACCTTTCGCTTCAAATTTACACCGAGGCGCGCAACTACGCCCGCGAACGCGGTATCATCATCGCCGACACCAAGTTCGAATTCGGTCGCATCGACGGCGAACTCATCCTCATCGACGAAGTGCTCACGCCCGACAGCTCCCGATTCTGGCCACTCGACGAATACGAACCCGGCCGCGGTCAACACGCCTTCGACAAACAATACGTCCGCGACTACCTCGAAACCCTCGACTGGGACAAGGCCCCCCCCGGTCCCGAACTGCCATCCGAAATCATCGAGAAATCCCAAGCCCGCTATCTCGAAGCCTACCAAAGACTCACCGGAACGGAGTTGTGAATGCGGCGGTAGAAGATTTTCTGCAGTACATCCGCCACGAAAAAGGGCAGGCGGAACAGACGCAGAAAACTTATGCCGCGCTGCTGAACCGCTTCATTGGCTGGGCCGAGGGGCAGGGCGTTGACGATTGGGAGGCGGTCACGCGCAAGCATCTCACACAATTTCTCCAGCACGAGCGTCGGCGCAAACCCGAAGGCAATGCTCCGACGCAGGGCGAACAGCTCAGCCCCGATTCCATTTACCTGCAAATCGCCGCGCTGCGGGCATTTTATAAATTCGCCGCCGAGGAACAAATCGTCCTGCTGAACATCGCGGAAAATCTCACCTTGCCGCGCCGCTGGAAACGACTGCCCAAAGCGTTGTCCGACCTCGACATCCAAAAACTCCTCACCCCGCCCACCGAAGCCACCCCCACGGATCTTTGCACCACCGCCATCCTCGAGATCGCCTACGCCTCCGGACTCCGCTTGGCCGAGTTGCGCGAGTTGCGACTGGAGCAATTGCACCTCAACGAAGGCTTCGTCACCGTCATTGGCAAAGGCAACAAAGAGCGCGTGGTGCCAATGGGTAAACCTGCGGTGGACGCTCTCACGCGCTACCTCGACAGCGCCCGGCCGAAACTGCTTTCGCCGCGCTCGCCCGCCAATGTTTTCCTCACCCAACGCGGCACTGCATTTGCGCAGTCCACGATGTGGGCACGCATCAAGGCCCGCACCGCGCGTGCGGGCATCAAGCGCAATGTCACCCCGCATATGCTGCGACATAGTTTTGCAACGCACTTGCTCGAACGTGGCGCGGACTTGCGCGTAATCCAGGAACTCCTCGGCCATGCGAGCATCAACACTACGGAAATTTACACCCACGTCGCCGGCGAGCGATTGCGCGACGTGCACGATCAGTTTCATCCGCGCGCATAAGTACACAAAAAAACCGGCCCGCAAAGGGCCGGCGTGATTAAAAACACACGCTATTTTTCATCTTCTTTTTTCTTCGGCTTGCGCTTAGCCGGTGCTTTGGTGCGCACGTTTACCGTGTGCGCCTCCACCAATTTCTCCGAGGCCCGTTTGGCGCGGCCGCCCACGAACATCCCGGCTTTGATTTCCGATAGTTCCGTAGTCTCGCCGTCTAGCTTGAGCTTGGCATCTTCTGCCAGCACAAACACGCGGTCGGGTTTTCCCTTGGCGGCCGCCAAGCTGATGGTGTTTTTCTTTGCATCCACCGACTTGATGATGCCTCGAAACGGGTAAAACCCGCTCTTTTTCTTGGCCGTTTTTTCCGTGGGAGCCTTGTCGTCATCCGCGCGCGCGGTTGACTCGATGAATAACCCGCCAAAAATAATGGCGGCCGACAGTAGGGGAGTAGTGAGTTTTTTCATAACCTTTGAGGGTTGCCTTAAATTAGCATAAAACAATATATCTGCAATATATATATTTAACATTAATCCAATCTGGTGGTATGATTCCTGCCCCAGCGGATTCCGTGCCAAATGGTGAAATTTTACGAGGATATCCAAAAAACCCCGCCATCAGCAAATCTTGGGATCTGGCGCTGGTTTTCCAAACCTTTTCTGCATCGTGGCAGTGGAGGGGAAAAGTAACCGTCCTCGAACAACATCACGTGCTGCCGCATCCCGAAAAATCAAATGGTAAATCCCCGAGTGGCCTGCTTAAATGTCTCTCCGATGAAGTTGTATTTATTCACCCTGCTTGCCTTAGCCATCCCCTCGATGGCCGCTCCGTGGAAACGGCACATTATCGACAATACCTCGCGTGGAGCCGATGGCGTCCGCCTCGCGGATGTGAATGGAGACAGCCGTCCGGATATCGTCACTGGCTGGGAAGAGGGTGGCGTGGTGCGGATGTATTTCCACCCCAGCAAAGCCAAGGTGAAACAGCCATGGCCGCGCGTGGAAGTGGGCAGGGTCAAGTCACCGGAAGACGCTGTCTTCGCCGACCTCGACGGCGACGGCGATGCGGATGTGGTGAGCTGCTGCGAAGGCCGCGTGCGCTCAGTGAATTTCCACTGGTCACCCGCGAACGATCCTCAGCGTGAACTGCTGCCGTGGCACACGGAAGCCATTCCTGCCACGGTGGGCAAACAATCATGGATGTTCGCGTTGCCATTGCAAATTGATATGGGCGGCATCGACCTGGTGCTTGGTTCCAAGGGCGACGGCGCTTCCATCGGCTGGCTGCAGTCGCCCAAGAACCCGCGTGATATCAAGGCATGGAAATATCATCCGTGGTATCAGGCAGGCTGGATCATGTCTTTAATCAGCCATGACATGGATAATGATGGGGACTTGGATGTATTGGCTTCTGATCGCCGGAGTAAAACACCCGGTGTATTGTGGCTGGAAAATCCCGGGGCCAAGGCCATGCGGGCCAACCCTTCGCTCCAATGGAAGGTTCACCGTATTGGAGCAGTTGACAAAGAGGTCATGTTTATCACGATTTCTAAGGACAACATTATCCACGCCGCCGTGAGGCCCAACCGCATTCATGTCCTCCGGCCCAATGCTGACCGTCGTAAGCCTTGGCGCGAGCAGGTCATTACTTATCCCTCGAATAAATACGGCACTGCCAAGGCCGCACGCGCCGCGGACCTCGATGGTGATGGCCAGACTGAGATTGCCGTCTCCTGCGAGGCTGCCAACGGAGCAAAAAGCGGGGTGTTTTACCTCAAGCAAATCAAAGGCAAGTGGATTGACCACGACATTGGCGGGCCTGCGGGTATCAAGTTTGACCGCATCGAGTTACTGGACCTCGATGGCGATGGTGACCTTGACCTGCTCACCTGCGAGGAACGCGAATTCAACGCGGTGTTGTGGTACGAAAACCCGCAGCGTTAATCCGCTTCGTGGGCGAATAACACAAGGCTTTTGATTGAATCCTACCGCGCGTGCGTCATAATCCGCCGATGGCACGGTGGATTTATTTAGGCGCGTTGGTGGCTTTTCAATTGGCCGCAGCACCGCCCGTTTCAGAAAAACACGCGGCGGAAATGGCCCGTGGGCTGACACTCTTCAAGAGCGACGTGCGCGCCGTGCTCAAGCAGCATTGCGTGAAATGCCACGGCGGCGACAAAACGCGCGGCGGGCTGGATCTCACCACGCGTGCGAGCTTGCTCAAGGGCGGCGACGAAGGCGTCGTTATCGTGCCGGGCAAGGCAAGGGTGAGCCTCCTCTTCCGCCTCATTTCTCATCTCGAGAAACCTCACATGCCTGCGAAAAACCCGAAACTGCCTGACGATGCCATCCAAAAAATCGCAAAGTGGATTGACCTCGGCGCGCCCTACGACCAGCCGCTCATCGTCAAGACCGGGTCCCCAAAAGGGATGCAAGTCACTGCCGACGACCGAAATTTTTGGTCATTCGTGCCACTCAACCCCCCCAAATTGCCCACGGTCAAAAACAAAAAATGGACGAACAACGAAATCGACCAGTTCGTGCTACGCAAACTGGAAGGAGCAAAGCTCACTCCCAACGGCCCCGCCGAATCGCGCGTTCTCATTCGCCGTTTGTACTTTGACCTCATCGGCCTGCCCCCCACTCCCAAGGAGGTCGATGACTTCGTCAAAGCCTCACTCGTAAATGGTCAATCGGCACTCGAAAACCTCGTCGACCAACTGCTCGCTTCCAAACATTACGGCGAACGCTGGGGCCGGCATTGGCTGGACGTGGCGCGCTTTGCCGAGAGTCACGGCTTCGAGCAGGATTACGACCGGAAGTTTGCCTTTCACTATCGCGACTTTGTGATTAAGGCGCTCAATGCCGACATGCCGTACGACCAGTTTGTAAAATGGCAGGTTGCCGGTGATGAATTTGCTCCAGATAATCCACTGGCCATGATGGCCACAGGTTTCCTTGGGGCAGGCGTCTTTCCGACCCAGCTGACCGAAAAGGAGTTTGAATCAGCCCGCTACGACGAGCTTGATGACATGGCCAACACCACGGGCACTGCGATGCTCGGCCTCACCATCGGCTGTGCGCGTTGTCACGATCATAAGTTTGATCCCATTCCCACACGTGATTACTACCGCTTCATTAACACCTTCGCCACGACCATTCGTAGCGAGATTGATCTGGAAATTGATTCAGCGGCTACTGCCTCCGCCAAAGCCAAGTGGGAGAAGGAACACGCACCGTTGGTTGCTGCCCTTGCCAAGTTTGAAAAAGATGAGTTGCCCAAGCGTTTTGCTGCGTGGGCCAAGAATCCGCCAAAGCAACCGGCCAAGGCACTGGGTTGGATGATCCTTGATCATCTGCAGGCCAAGTCACTCGATGGAGCAACCTTCGCCAAGCAAACCGATGGTTCCTTCATTGTGGGCGGCAAAAACCCAGCCAATGACCGTTGGGTGCTTACTGCGGAATTGCAGGCTACGGGATTGAACGCAATCCGCATTGAGGCATTGGTTGATAAGTCGATGAAACGCAACGGCCCCGGTCGCGCCGTTAACGGTAATTTTGCCTTGAGCGATATTCGAGTCTTTGCCGCACCAAAAAAAGGCGGCGGCGTAAACAAAAAGGAGCAGGCTGTTAAACTCATCAATCCTAAGGCCACGCACCAACAGAATACAGGGGGTTTATCGGTAGCCAGCTCGATTGATGGCGATAAGCGTAAGTCGGGTTGGGCGGTGGATGCCGGTGGCATCGGCAAGGAACAGGCGGCGGTGTTTGAATTTGCCGCACCCGTAGGTTTTGAAGGCGGTACAGTGTTGACCATCGAGATGGATTTCTTTGTGAATACCAGCCACACCATCGGCCGGCCGCGCCTAGCGGTTTCGGCGGCACCCAAGCCGGTGGCCATTAAGGGCGACGGGCGTGCAGCTTCACTGGCGACCCTGATGGAGTCTCTAAAGAAAGCCGGTGGTCCCGACAAGTTAAACGCCAAGGAGCGCGCCGAGCTTACGAAAATTTACCGCGCACAGGATACCGAGTGGGCCAATCTTAATAACAAGCTGCAGCAGCATCTGAGTGCCAAGCCGCAGGCCAAGAAGGAAAAAGTGCAGGTGACCAGTGAAGGCTTTAAACCCACCAAGCACCATGCTGATGGGCGGGGTTTCCCGCATTTTTACAAGCAAACCTATTTTCTGAAGCGTGGCGATCCCAACCAGAAACAGGGTGAGGCCACGCAGGGCTTTCTGCAGGTGCTCATGCGGGGCAGCAAGAACGAGGAGGCGTGGCAGGTATCCGCGCCCAAGGACTGGCGCACCAGCTACCGCCGCCGCTCATTGGCCAATTGGATGACTGATACCCAGAATGGCGCGGGCCATTTGCTGGCGCGGGTGATGGCCAACCGCCTGTGGCAGCATCATATGGGTCGGGGCATTGTGAATACTCCGAACGATTTTGGGCTGCAGGGAGAACTGCCCACCCATCCGCAACTTTTGGACTGGTTGGCCAGTGAATTGATCGAGGGTGGCTGGCGGCTCAAGCCTTTGCACAAGAAGATTGTGATGAGTGCCACCTATCTCCAAAGCTCTGGCTACGATGCGGCCAAGATGAAGGCGGATCCTCTGAACAAACTGCATTGGCGCCGTACGCCGGCCCGGCTGCAGGCGGAAGTCATCCGCGATAGCCTTCTAGAGATGAGTGGGCTCTTGGATACAAAGATGTATGGGGCAGGCACATTGGATGAACGGATGAAGCGTCGTAGCATCTATTTTATGATCAAGCGCAGTAAACTCATCCCTACCATGCAGCTTTTTGATTCGCCTGAACCACTGGTCAGTCAGGGCAGCCGCCCCTCGACCATTATTGCGCCACAAGCACTGCACTTTATGAATAACGCGCAGGTGCGCGAAGCGGCTGTAGCGTTGGCCGGTCAGTTTGAGAAGAAAACCGAAGATGGAGATGCCATCAGTCTTGCTTACCAGACAGTGGTGGGCCGTGAGCCGACAATATCGGAAAAAAAGTCTATTTCTGAATTCATGAATGCGCAGGCCGAGTCCTATAAAGCGGGTGGACGCAAGGATGCACGCAAACTGGCGCTGGCCGATCTGGCCCAAGTGCTCTTTGGGCTAAATGAATTTATTTACGTGAATTAAGGTAAGGATCATGGACGAATTATTTCAGTCACAGCAATTGAGTCGGCGTGGCATGCTGCAACGTTGCGGTATGGGTATTGGGTCATTGGGGTTGGCCAGTCTCTTGAAACAGGAAGGCTTGGCCGCTGGTCCCAATCCGCTAGCTGCGCGTCAGCCGCATTTTAAGACCAAAGCCAAGTCGGTGATCTGGCTCTTCATTAATGGCGGCCCCAGCCACGTGGATACGTGGGATTATAAGCCGGCATTGGCGCGGCATGACGGGCAGGCACTTGAGGGTTTTGATAAATTTACCGGCTTCTTTTCCAACGCGGTGGGTGGGCTGATGAAGAGCCCGTTTGAATTTAAACAGCACGGCCAATGCGGCAAGCATGTGTCATCAATCTTTCCGAACCTCTCGCAGCACGTGGACAAGATGGCATTCATTCACTCAGGGCATACGGAGAGCAACAATCATTCGCCGGCACTGTTTATGATGAATTGTGGGCTACCACGTATGGGACATCCGTGCGTGGGCTCGTGGATGACTTATGGATTGGGCAGCGAGAGCGACAGTTTGCCGGCATTTGTGGCGATGAGTGACCCCAAAGGGCGGGGCTTGCCGAAAGGCCACGCGGCCAACTGGGGCGCGGGCTTTTTGCCGAGCGTTTATCAAGGCACACATTTCCGCCCTACGGGCGAGCCCATCGATAACCTCAAGCGCCCAAAAGAAATGAACGCCACACAGCAACGCCGGCAATTGGATTTGTTGAAAACGCTCAATCAACAACATTTTGAGACCAATCCCTTTGAGGAGGAACTGGGGGCGCGCATTGAGAGCTTCGAACTGGCATACCGAATGCAAAGCGCCGCACCGGAGGCCTTGGCGGTGGACAAAGAACCGGCCAGCATTCGCGCGCTGTACGGGTTAGACGATGCCAAGTGTAAACATTTCGCCGCACAATGTTTGACCGCGCGGCGCATGGTGGAGCGCGGGGTGCGGTTCATTCAAATTTATAGCGGCGGCATGGAGAACCAACGCAGTTGGGATGGTCACAGCGACATTGCAGGGAACCACACGCAGTTTGCAGGCGAAACGGACAAGCCGATTGCCGGTTTATTAGCAGACTTGGCTCAGCGCGGGTTGCTCGATGAGACTCTCGTGGTTTGGGGCGGTGAGTTTGGTCGTCTACCTTTGGCGCAGAAATCCGGCAAGCCCGGTCGCGATCACAATCCGCACGCCTTCACTTATTGGCTGGCGGGCGGTGGTGTAAAAGGCGGTGTGAGCTATGGCGAAACCGACGAGGTCGGCCACAAAGCCGCCGTCAACAAATGCCACGTCAACGACCTACATGCCACGATGCTGCACTTGATGGGGATGGATCACGAAAAACTCACCTACCGGTACAACGGCCGCGACTTCCGCCTGACTGATGTGGGCGGGGAAGTGATCACGGATGTGATTGGGTAATTACGCCTTGGCAGCTTCTTTTTCGCGCAGGATTTCTTCGCGCCGTTCTTTGCGGTGGGCTTGGTATTTTTTTAGGCCGATTAACGTGAAGGTAAATCCGATGGCACCGATCACCACGCCGAAAACCGCCGCGCCAGCGGCCCAGCCGGCAAGGGCCTGGAAGAGTTCGCCGGAGCTGAAGAGTTGCTTAACTGTGACCCAAATTTCACCTAATGACTTGAGCTTGTCGTCCGCCATAAATCTTGCACCAAAATCCGGCAGCCCGAGGATTTTGCTGCCAAGGATGAAGCTGGGCGGGATGGTGAAGACCGCGAATAGCTTGGCGAAAAAAAATCCGGCGATGGAGGCGCCGAGGTGGCCCTTGAGATATTTGTTGAGCGGATAAATCAGAAAAAACCCAAGGCCCATGGTGGGGAAAAAAATCAGCTCCACAAAAATTCCGTAGCCCACGCCGCGGGCTACTTGTGCGGGGGCACCGTGGGTGCGGAGGATTTTAAGATAATCCAAGCGCGCCAGCCGATAGAGGCGGGTGTACCACGGATGCAACGGCTTAGCATGACCGTCACTCACTTGCCGGTGACCCACGAGAAGGTGATCTTCACTTCGTCTTTGGTGACGATGTTTCCGCTGGGAAGCTTGGGTGAGGGGGGATTAATTCCGAAGTCCGACATCTTCACCGTGATGTTGCCTTTCACGGTGAGCTTACCGCCGGCGCGCGACACGCTGATGGGCATGTTGATGGGCTGAATTTTGCCATTAATTTTCAACGTGCCTTTGCTGTCGCATTGGCTGAGCGTTCCCTTGGCAGCTTTCACGGTAATCTCGCTAAGCGTGAATTCAATCTTTGAATGCTTCGCCGCGTTCATCGCCGCGTGCATCACTTCATCCATCCGTTTTTTGCCACTCTTGAGCGAGCGCACGGGGATGAACACCGTGGCTTTAGCGTCGAGCTTGCCGGGCTTGCCCAGCGCAGCGGCATTGACATCAATGGTGCCGCCGATGAGTTTGCTTTCCACTTTCCACTTGTGCACGCTGGAATCGCCATC
>JAPKEI010000393.1 GCA_028872685.1 Verrucomicrobiota bacterium
AGCCTGAACGCAACCGCAGCTAATGGTTTGTGGACGGATGCCAAGGACAAGACGTTGCCTGCGGATTTCAAAATTCAGGGCGAGTATATCGGCGAGCTTTCCTGCGGCTGCGACTTTGGCGCGCAGGTGATCGCGCTGGGAAATGGCGAATTTCAGGCCGTGCTCTATCCGCTGGGACTACCCGGGGCGGATTGGGAACGGGGTGACGAACGCTCTGTCCTCACCGGCAAACTGGATGGCAAAAAGGCGGTGTTTGCCTCGGCTACTGGTAAGCGACGTTATCTTGGAGGCAAAGCGAGTGAGTTCAGTGCAACCGGCCAATTCCCCCCCAAGGGCCAAAAAGAAGGAAGTTCGGCGACCATTGAAAATGGCAAGATGACCGGCAAGCACGGTAAAAAAACATTTGAACTGAAACGCATCATCCGCAAGAGCCCGACGATGGGCGCTGCGCCACCCAAGGGCGCGATCACACTCTTCAACGGCACGGAGAAAGGCGAATGGCAAGGTGGCCGATTGGATGAAAAAACCAACCTGTTGAATACCGACGGGCGCGACATCAAGACCAAGCGTAGTTTCCAAAATTACACCATGCATATAGAGTTCATGCTGCCCTTCAAGCCCGCTGCACGCGGCCAGGGCCGAGGCAACAGCGGCTTCTATCAAGTGGATCATTACGAGGTGCAGATCCTTGATTCATTTGGACTTGAGGGCAAAAACAACGAGTGCGGCGGCGTTTACACCAAAGCCGACCCAATCGTGAACATGTGCCTGCCGCCGCTCCAATGGCAGACTTACGACGTGGAGTTTTCAAACGCGGTGATTAAGGACGGCAAAAAAATCAAGAACGCTCGCATGACACTCAAGCATAACGGCGTGGTGGTCCACAAAGACCTGAATATCAACGGCAAAACCGGCGGCGCGCGCCGAGGGGCCGAGGGCACCCCCGGCCCCATCAAGCTGCAAGGGCACGGCAACCCCCTCCAGTTCCGCAACGCATGGATTGTGGAACAAAAGTAACCAGCATGAAATTCAACCAGTTCTGCTCGGCTGGGCTTGGCATGGTCATGGTTTTCCTTTTCAATGGCTGCGTGGGCTTTCAAGGATTCATAAAAAAAACTGGGCCGGAGTATGAGGCCGAGGTGCGATCATGGCAGCGGGTGATCGAAACGCGTGGCGGTAACGGAATGTGGCTCGTCAACCGTGGCTACCGAAATGGCGATGACATCGTAGCGATTGCGACCTTCAGTTCACTCTCGCACGTGGGGATTTTGGATGCGGATCGCGGCGTGGTTATCGAGTCGTTGTGGAATGGCAACGTGACCAATAGCCTCGCGAATTTCGTGGACATGTCGCACCGCGTCGTGCTGGTACAACCGGAGGGTTGGACGCCTGAAGCCGGCCGCAAAGCACTCGCCAAGGCGCGTGGGGAGCTGGGGAAAAAATATGACTTCAGCGGGTTGGTCGGTTTGCCTAGCTCCAACCGATGGTACTGCAGTGAACTAGCCTCATGGTGTTGGGGTCGCGAAGCGAATCAATTTGGCCCTTGGAATGTCATTCACCCACGCCGTTTACCGAAGATGGGAAAAGTAATTTTCGATTCCGGCCCGCGCGACGGGAAGATTGATGAGTGAAGTGCATCGCTAGCTGTAATGTGGCGGTTTGGTGATGTTGTCTTTTGCCGCTTTCATATCTTCCGCTGCCATTCGGTCAGTAAGTTGATCCATTTGCTGCGTAAGCCGCCGGATGGATTTGGCCTGTTCGACCATGGTTTCGTTCAGCGATTCCGTCAATTGATCCACATGTGCCAGTGCTGATTCAATGTTCACCAACCGTTCTTCGTTCCCGTTGCTCATGCGTTCAAACTGCCTTTATCCAGCCTGACAGTCGAATGAAATTTGAATCTTCCTTGAACATTGAGATTTGATCCTTAAAACTCATCCCACGCATGAAAACTACCCAGTGGATTCTCCTTTTCCTCGCCTTCAACGTCCAAGCTGACTGGAAACAATGGCGAGGCCCCGGCGGTCAAGGGCATGCGAATGCCAAGCTGCCCACCGAGTGGAGCGAAACAAAAAATGTCAAATGGCGCACACCCGTCCCCGGCAAGGGTTGGTCTTCGCCTGTGATAGAGGGCAATCAGATTTGGATGACCACCGCTTTCGAGACGCCCGCATCCAAGGAGGAGGCTGCTGCGCGTCTCAAGGGCAACCCTAGCGCGGGGACAGTGAATGTTCTCAGCAGCGTAAGCCTGCACGCCGTGTGCGTGGATAAGCGCACCGGCAAGTTGCTGCACAA
>JAPKEI010000065.1 GCA_028872685.1 Verrucomicrobiota bacterium
CCAAACGCGATAAGCAGAACAGCTATTACACTTCTCAGGCATCCATCAACCTCGGGCAACACCACTTTTACTCTGGCAATTTTGCCGAAGGCATCAAAGCCTTCGAGACCACCTACAAGGACGATACGCTCATTCGGCAAATGTATCGCTATGCCTCCAGCCCCATCAGCCAACTTACCGGCAGCACTGAGAAAGCTAAGACTGGAACAAAGTTCGCTGATGAGTTTATTTCCTATATCAACCGGAAAATGCCACGGGATCTTACTCTTGATTCAAACAAAGCCCGCGTGCGCGATTTTTATTACACCATCGCCGCCATCCACAGTCATGCTAGGCGTGACCAAGAGGGGCTCACCGTCTACACCCAGCTAGGTAAACTTATCGGAGTGAATGACGATCTGCGCGGCAAACAGGCCGCGTGGCATCGCGCCCGTAAGCGCTATGGGGAGGCTAGGAAAATTTACGTGCAGTACAAGGACCGTGAGGCCGGGTTGTCAGCCACAGCCAGCACATGGGTCGATGAAAATAAATGGGACAATGCAATTAGCACTTACAATCAGCTTATTGGCATGGACAAGGAAAAGGAGAGTCAATGGCAGCAGTCCATCGTGAGTGTTTGGCGTAAAGCCAAGCAATGGGACAAGGCGATTGCAACCTACCAAACACTGCTCACGGTTGAGGCCGGCAAATTTAGCGACTGGTACGATGGTATTGGATATTGCTACGAGAAGACTGGCAAGCTGAAGGAAGCCATTCGGAGTTATCAGCAGTCCGACAAATATCCCGAGATGTATTTCAAGATGGCTTCCTGCCACCGGCGTCTCAAGCAATATAAGGAAGCATTGGTTCTATATCATCAAGCCCGCGCCGATAAAGGCGAGGCCGCGCGTGCCACCATTCACATTGGCTACACCTACGAGCAATACGGGCAACGCGAAAACGCCATCAAGTGGTTTCAGCAAACCTGCAAGCTTTACCCCAAGACCAGTCATGCCAGTCAGGCTCACGCGCATTTGCAGAGCAAATATAAAATCAGCGTGACACTAGGCGGCTCGAATGAGAAGGAGTGATTTTCTGGTGAATCGTGTGTAGATTGGTTTCCCTCATCCATCGCTCAATCAAGGCTGAACTTGCCACCCAAGTAGAGTGGAGTCACACTGACCAACCATGCGCGTCATTGTTGTAATGTTCCTATTGGCTAGTGTTGCCGGCATCGAGGCGGGGTCGACCCTGAAGGCTCTTACCGATCATCTGGCCCTTCCCGAATCCAAGCGGCCTCCACTCATACAGCAACCCTTCGCTACGGTTACACTCACCAAGGCTGATGCCATGCAGGCACAACAACTGCTCTGGGGCGATCACCTCGCCAAAATACGCGCCACCCGCGCCGCAGAGATGAAAGGGAAGGTGATCGAGATTGACAAACATAGAATGCGGTTTGAGTTTTTTGTGTATGGCCAAAAGCCAAAAAGTGGGCGAAGCCTATTCATTTCTATGCATGGCGGCGGCAATGCGCCTGCGCGACTTAACGACAATCAATGGGAAAATCAAAAACGGTTGTACCGGCCCGCTGAAGGTATCTATGTGGCACCGCGCGCGCCGACAAATACTTGGAACCTCTGGCACCAAGGCCACATTGATGGATTCTTCGACCGGCTGATTGAAAACTTTGTGGCGCTGCATGATGTGAATCCAAACCGCGTTTACCTCATGGGCTACTCTGCGGGCGGTGACGGCGTATACCAACTCGCGCCACGCATGGCGGATCGATTTGCCGCCGTGGCAATGATGGCCGGCCATCCCAACGAAACCTCTCCTCTGGGCCTGCGCAACCTTCCTTTCGCTCTCCACGTCGGTGAACGTGATGGTGGCTTCAATCGCAACAAGGTTGCTGCTAGTTGGAAGACTCAACTCGCCAACCTCCACGAAGCTGATCCGGATGGTTATGTCCACCATGTGCAAATTCACCCCGGTCTCGGCCATTGGATGAACCGCCGCGACGCTGTCGCCGTGCCGTGGATGGCCAAATTTTCACGTACCCCGCTGCCAACTCGCGTTGTTTGGAAACAGGATGATGTGCGGCATGAATCGTTCTACTGGCTTGCTGCGCCCATTGAAGAAACCGGCGGGCGGATCCAAATCACTGCTGCAATCAATGAGCAAGACATCAATCTTGACGGCCCGGCGGGTAAGGAAATTTTGGTCCGATTGAACGACGGTCTCGCAAACCTGGACCAAGCAATTTCCGTTACCGCCAACGGCAAACAGGTTTACAACGGCAAAGTCAATCGCACTATCGCCACTCTTGCGCGTACTCTCCTTACTCGCCACGACCCTCATCTCATGTTCAGCTCCGAGCTTGAAATCAAGCTGCCACCAAGGAATTGAGACTGCCCGCCACTCTACACCATTATCCTGCTTCAGAGAGGCCCAGAGGATGCTGAAAGAAGTAGGCGCAATAGAGGAACTGTCAGAGTAGCTTGACCAAGCCAGCTGATCTGCCGAGGATGCGGCATGCAAACCCACACTCGCCGGTCTTTTTTGCAAACCTCCACACTAGCAGCTCCATTTCTTTTCCTGCCTAAGCTACGCGCTGCAGAGCCTTGGGAGGCTAATGAGATTATACAAAAACACCGTCGTGCCGCGTTGGCGGTTTTGAAACCAACAAAGGCGCAACTCGATCGCGGGCTAAAACTGCACGCGGAATCACTGGTGTTCGACACGTACGGCTTTGCTCCACGTTGTGCGGTTGATGGAGATGCACTAGCAAAACTTGCCGCTGAAAACGCCTCGGCTACCGAGATCAAGGATGCCCGTGAACGTATGATGATGATTCGCTGTGTGGACAATGCCGTTGAGCGAGCAGAGTTTAAGCAGGCGTGGCAGGCGGCAGGAGTAACATGTATTTTTCAAAATGCCGGTGAGGAAGGCCAGGCTCCGTTGAGACTCATTAAACGATTGGCGAACTTCACTTATGTGACCGATCACCTCAAGGGGTTCCTGAACAAGGCCGCCACACCTGCGGACATCACAGCCGCCAAGCAAGCGGGACAACACTGCCTCTATCTCACCGGCAATGGCGTGCCACTTACGCAACAGTGGATTAGTGTGCCCGACGAGTTGCGCTACCTGATGGTGTTCAAGAATCTCGGTATGCGTATGCTGCACCTTACCTACAATCGACGTAACATGATCGGTGATGGCTGCGCCGAGCCAGGCAATGCGGGTCTGAGCGATTTCGGGAAAACAGTGGTAAAGGAAATGAACCGGTTGGGTGTGATCCCTGACTGTGCCCACTCCGGTTGGCAAACAAGTCTCGAGGCTGCACAGATCTCAGGTAAACCCGTCCTGGCAAGCCATAGTTGCGCGGCAGATTTGCACAAACACATCCGAGGCAAGCCGGACAAGGTTCTCAAGGCCATTGCCGATACCGGCGGACTCACTGGGATAGCTTGCATCCCCAGCTTCCTCGGTAATCCGGGTGATATCAATGCGTTCCTAAATCACATTGATCATGTCATCAAAATCACCAATATCAACCATGTGGGCATCGGTACGGATGTTGCCTATACGTCCCGCAACCAAGCTGCTGAGGCAGCGAAGATTCCTAAATTGCCTAGGACACGCACCGCATGGCGTTATTTTTGGCCTCCGGGCAGTCTACGCCCACAGCCACAGGCACGGTTATCAATCGCGTGGACCAACTGGCCATTATTTACCGTTGGACTCGTGCAGCGTGGATATAAGGATGACGATATCCGTAAGATTATTGGCGGTAACATGATGCGCGTGTGCCGCGAAAGTTTAGAATGATTATCCGCTCAGGCATCAACCGATATTCACCAGACGTTGGGCAAGAATCGAATGGGGGCAGGCTATTTGGTGTTGTGGAAGATTTCGCAATTTGGCAAAGCCTTTTTTAATTTCTCAATCTCATATAGGGTAAGGTTAGGGTTCTCATAAATATATAATTTTTTCAGATGAAGTAAACTCTTCAAAGGAGAAAGGTCTTTTATTTGATTTCTCCCAAGATTCAACCAACTTAATTTGCTTAGCTTGGAGATTGGTGCTAGATCTGAAATTCGGTTATCGTAAAGATTCAGATCTTCTAAATTACTAGCATACTGAAAGATAGGCATCGCTTTCAAGTCACCTATTTCTTTGTCCAAAAGATGTAATCTGTGAATTGTTTCATAGTCTTTTTGAGTGATCTTCCCCTTAGGTTTGTTGACACTATCCCGTATTATTGCCTCAACAGCCTGAACTGGGGGAATCGCCGGCGGTGTAGAAATACATCCAGCTAAACAGAACATCATTGCCGGAACTACCAATAGAATTTGCTTCATGCCCGTCATCTTACGCCTCTCCGGATCTGGTGTAAATGTTGTTTGGGTAAATCTGTACCAATGGAATGGGCATGAAGATTTCCGCGAATTTGTACGTGCCGCCTTCTCTGGCTTGCGTTTCGTTGCGGCACGGAATAAAGTTCTACAGAACAAACACACGGGGTATGCACATTGATGCAACGGCTACGCAATCCGTTCGGCTTTAATTCCCGCCGCCTCTACCAATTTTTATTTTATTCCAGATGTTAAAAAAACAACGGGCAGTCGGCCTTGCGGCAAGACTGCTTCTTTTTATTGTAATTGCGGCGGGCGGCTTGATGCTGCCCGGCTGTAGCAGTGTCAGTAAAGTGAACCCCATCTCCGATGATTCCTATTGCCACTGGCTCTTCGCGCTTCCACACAAGGCCGTGAAAACAATTTTAGACATCGACGAAGAATAGTCGGTAAGCCGATCTGTCTTTTGCTTCTGAACTTTACCTTAACCCCTTAATGGCTTTGGCGTGATAGATGGAATGGGGGCGGCCGGTGGAGTCGGTGTAGGTGGCGTTGGCGGGGATGCCAAGGGTTTCGTAAATAGTGGCGGCGAGGTTTTCTGGCTTTTGGGGGGCGCGCGCTGGATGGCCGCCGATTTTGTCGGATGCTCCAATGACGTTACCGCCGTGCACGCCGCCGCCGGCGCAGAGGATAGATTGCACGGCGCCCCAATGATCGCGCCCAGGGAGTTTGGCGCTGGGAAGGGTGGTAATTTTCGGGGTGCGCCCAAATTCACTGGCCATCACGATGAGGGTGTCGTCTAATAAACCACTGGCACTCAAGTCATCGATGAGTGCGCTTAAGGCGCGATCCATTGGAGGCAGGAGAAAATCTTTTAGGTTGGGGAACGCGGCTTGGTGAGTGTCCCAAGTCTCGTTGTTGCCAAGGTTTACCTGCACGAGGTTCACACCGAGGTTCACGAGGTTGCGCGCCATCAGGAGAGACCACCCGAAGCTGTTGTCGCCGTAGCGCTCGATTTGTTTTGGATTCGCCTTGGATAAATCAAAAGCGTCATGCGCCTTGCCGTTTGCAAGGAGGGAGAGGGCGGCTTGGCGGTATTTATCAAAGCCCTCCTGATTGGCGGCTGCCTCAAGCACGCGCGATTGGGATTCGAGATTTTTGCGGAGCGCAATCCGATCACTTACGCGGCGGAGGTTCAATCCTTGTGGCAGGGCGAGTTGCGGGGCGTGGAAAGTGAGGGCGTCATCCTTCATTGCCCCAGTGGCGTGGTGGAAAAGATATTTTGGATACGCGCCATAATGCAATGGATGTTTGGGGGAGGCTTCCAAAAACCACGGGTCGCGTGCGGGCCCCATACGCCCGGCGAATTGGCCAGGAATGGTACGGCCGGTACGGTGCACAATTTTGTCGGGCATCACAATGACCGGCGTGGGGGCGTGTCCATGTGGCTTGAGCAGCGAGTTGGTGATTGCGGCGATGCTTGGGTCATCGCTGTCCTGCGGTTTACTAGGGCTAAAACCCGCGGGCGGCGTGGACATCCCGGTGAGCATCGCGTGGTGTCCCTGCGAATGTTCGTTGTGCGGATGGGTGAGCGAACGAACCAGTGCCCATTTATCCGAGCGCTGCGCAAGCATCGGCAGATGTTCGCAAATATGAATACCGGGGGTCTTCGTGCGGATGGGATTAAACTCACCCCGGATTTCGCGCGGCGCATTCGGTTTAAGATCAAAACTTTCGTGCTGTGCCAAGCCGCCGGAAAGGAAAATATAAATGACTTTCTTCCCTTGGGCACCGGGAGCCTCCGCGCGCAATCGAGCCACATCGCTCATCCCTAGGCCCATAAACCCCAGCGCGCCCGCGCGGATGGCGGTACGGCGGGAAAGCCCGATGTGCGGATCACCCAAATTCATATGACACAAAGAAACACCTATCCGTACATCCCGTCAAGCGGGGAAATCATTTTCCTTTTACACCGAATTCTGCAAGAGAGGCCCAGGGACCAGCATTGATTTCGGACAATGCGCGGATGCGGATAAAACGTCCTTTCACAACGGCGCATTTTAAATCCTGCGGCGATTTGGTTTTCTTTAGCGTGATTTTGAGGGTGGGTGCACCAAAATTTTCCGAATGATTGGAGGCGGTGATTTCGATGTCTTTAATGGTTCCGTTCCAACCGGCGTCTTGGCGGGTGAGGAGACGGAAGCCGGTGAGCGTGTGTTCGCGGCCGAGGTCGATGATAAGTTCGTGGGGGTGCTTTTTTATTTCGGTTGAAAATTGGGTGTGCCAGATTGTGTTGGCGTCACCATCGATGACGTTGCGGGCGAACTTGCCATTGCCATGGTTTTCGCTGCTCGCACTAACGATTTTGAAATTTTTATTGGGCAATAATCCCTTGGTAATCCATTTGGCTTTGCCGGGGCGTTGGGGTGGGCGAGTGGATCCGAATTTAGCGCGACGATCTTTTTCGTGATTTGCGAGGTCGGCAAAGGTGCCTTCCACAGCGGGCTCGTGTGCGGCGGTGGCGTGGGCTTTGATTTGCGAGAGAATTTCCGGGTTGGCGGCGGCCACGTTGTGCTCCTCGCTGATGTCCGTTTTTAAGTCGTACAATTCCCAGGGCGCATTGGGGCGCGGACGTACGGCTTTCCAAGCGCCCATGCGCACGGCGGATTGGTTGCCGAGTTCCCAATAAAGATATTTGTGCTGAGGTTGCTTGCGTCCGAGAAGTTCGGGCAAAATGGAAATGCCGTCGGTATCCTTCACGGCGTGTGTGCCGGTGATTTCGGCGAGGGTGGGCATCACGTCCGGAAAATACCAAAGATGATCGCTGACGCGGCCGGGTTTGATGTTGCCGGGCCAGCGGATGGCCATCGGAATGCGTAGGCCACCCTCGTAGAGATTACCTTTGCCGCCGCGAAATTCGACCCCGGTCTTGGGGTTTTTGTTGGCGCTGTGGAGGCCGCGCGGATGTTCTGCAGTTTTGAAATAATTGTTGCCGCCGTTGTCGCCGCAGAAAAAGACAATGGTGTTTTTGTCGAGATCCAGTTCTTTCAACAGGTCGAGTACTTGGCCGACTTGGCGATCAACCATACCGACCATCGCAGCGTAGCGCCGCGCAGGTTCGGGCCAGTCTTTATTTTTATAATCAGCCCAGGCGGGGTCGGAGTCAGGAATGTCAAAAATCCCATGCGGCGGCGTGATGGGGAGGTAACAAAAAAAGGGTTTGTCCTTATTGGTGCGAATGAATTTGAGCGATTCCTCAAAAATAATATAGTGCGAATATTGCGTACCGGTGCTACCACCTTTGTTTCCAGGCAACGCTACTTCTTCGCTATTTTTGATAATGTAGGGCGGATAATAACTGTGGGCGTGGACTTGGTCGTAATAACCGAGGAAGACATCGAAACCGTGCTGCTCGGGCACGCCGGTGCTGCCGCGCCCGCCGCAGCCCCATTTACCAAAGCCTCCGGTGGCATAGCCGCCAGCTTTAAGCATATTGGCGATGGTCTTTTCCTCCGCGCGCAGGGGCGTGCCGCCGCCATTCACGCGTACGGAAGTGTGACCGCTGTGCTTGCCGGTCATCAGCACGCAACGCGTGGGCGCACACACCGACGAACCGGCGAGCGCCTGCGTGAACCACATGCCCTCGTTCGCCAGCCGGTCAATGCGCGGGGTGCTTATGGTTTTACTGCCCATGAACGAGGGTTCAAAATAGCCGAGTTCATCGCACATAATGTAAACGATGTTGGGCTTCGTGGCTGCGTTTAGGGAAGGCAGGAACAACAGTGCGAGAAAAGAAATTATGCGCATGGCCGTTTGTGGCACAGTGCGCGGAGCAAGGCAAGGGAGGTTAATCGGTTTTGGGAATCGGTTTGAAGTCCGAGGACTCACTGGAGAAAGTGATGGTGCGTGGCGTCCACAAAACGCGACCCTCAATGAAGGTTGATACGCGGTGGTCGGTCCAGATTTCCGGGGTGAGGCGTTTTTGGTAGGCGGTGAGCTTGAAGGTCGTCACCGTGGCTGCCAAGCCGCCGATGACGTACAGGGGGTTGGCCAGCACCGCTTCCACCTTGGCGACTTGGAACTCTTTTTGATCAATCCAAATCTTGATCAGAACGTGTTTCAGCACCTCGTTTGCCATTGCTTCTTTGAAGCGCTTTTCGGGGTCGTGCAGGAACTGTAAAACATACGATGGGCGGCCGTTGACAGTTTCGATTCCAATCAAATGCGGGATAAATTTGTCATGGTGCTTTTCAATGTTGCGCACCATGAGGTTAGCATCGCCTTGGCGGTCAGAATCCTCCTTAGATTTTCCGCTGCCCATTATTTTGATTTGGTGTTTATGGATCTCTTTGCGTTCCTTTTCCACTTGTTCCGGCGTGGGTTTTTTGCCGTCAATCAACAACAGCACGGGATCACGATGATCTGAGAATGATTGAAAGGTTCGGGTCTTGAGGCGTTTCTTTTTGCCTTCAATTTCATTGATCTCAATTTTTCGTTGGAAGGTAAACACGAGGCCTGCTGCTGTTTTGGATTCCCGTCGTTTTTCCGCCTCGAGCGCTTTGTTGGAAATTTCCTGCGCGGTCAACAGTCGGGTGTTATTCGTGCCGCCCTCGGTCAGGGGTGCTACGTCCTTGCCGCCAAATGAAATGCAACCGGTGAAGGTGGCTAAGCCGAAGGCCACAATCATCAACAGCCTTAGAATTTTTGTGATTTTTATCACGCGGCAGGTTAGTTTTTTTTTCTGAAAAAGCAAAGCCAGATTCTAAAATACCCAAAGCATTCTTTCGTACATTTTTGCGTGCCCAAATTGTCGCTGTGCGCTATGCTGGCGGTGTGAAAAAAACGAAATTGAAACAAAATATGACGGCGCTCGCACTTGGACTGGCACTGATAGTGGGTGTGGGGTGTTCCTCTATGCAATCACGGACGGTGCTTCACCAAGATGGTCCGTACCCTGGCGTGCGTAGTCTTGGGCAGAATTACCCCAAGGCTGATTGGGGTGCAGCACGCTATCCTGCAATGCTCATCGACCTTCCGTTTTCGACTGTGTTCGATACATTAGCGTTGCCGCTGGATTCGCTGGACTAGCAGCGGGTTATCCCCAAAAAAGAGTTGGCCGGTGCATAACCACAAACCGGCATCAATTCTGCTTTGCTCTTGGGGATGAAAGAAAATGCCATCGTCGAGAAATCATCCCGCAAGGCCAGTTTCCAGCGCCACCCCAAGCATCGTCTACAGCTCGGCTCCGATGGGCAGCCGGATGAGGTGATTGAGCAGTTTTATGACTGGCTGGATCGGCATGGTCACCGCGCTGTGCACGCTCCTGGCTTGGCCATTCGCGACTAGCGCGGTTGTGGGGCGGGAACAGTTCCGGGTGTTGTTGGCAGCTTAGGTAAACCGATGCCGCCACGTACGCTGATTGACGGGGCGTTAGTTAGCGGCACAGGAATGGTGTTGGGCAGGAGCTCTGGGGCGGGTCTTGGCACCAACACAGCCGGGGTGAAATCTGTGGGCTTATCTTCATACTTCAGAACAAACCGACGCGCCTTTTTCATTACGGGCCGAGCATTGTTTGAATAGCGATCGGTAAACACTTTGATTTGTGCGGCGGAAAAATGGATGGGTTCGGACATGACTGTCCATAATACATTTTCACTGCAGGGAGGGGTGGTGAGCGAGCCGTTGTAACGATAGTATGAGCGTTTACCTGTCGGTGGCACCAGACTCAAAGGGCCGTCGAGGCGGAAGCGGATGCCGCCGTCATTAGGTTTCACCGCGTTCAAATCTGACCAGAGGTCTTTGATGAATGGATGGGCTTCCGAGCCGGGCTCGATCATCACGCCGACCACCGCCAGCTGAACTTGGGGCGCCTGCGGCTTTTCTTTGTGGCCGTCTTCTGGAGCAGGAACGCACGAGTCGCTGTGCGGGGCTTCAGTCACCAACTTGTGGACCAAGTGTACTTCCATCTTGGCGGCATGACCATTGAGGGTGTGCTCGCTTTTGGCGTGGAAATGGAACTGAAGCAACTCGTATTTTTGACCGTTGATGACGATGTAATTTTTATCGTTTTTAATGTCCACTTGAATGGTGTGCCCATTGTCCATCAATAAATGCAGGCCGCCGGAGTAATGAAATTCAATGGGCTTCAGTGTGGGGAGAGTTAATGTGCGCTCGGGGATGATGTCGATCGGGGACTGGCGGATGCCAGTCTCTGCGAGGGCCCAATCCGCATTCATTTTGTGCCACGCGAAGGGGCCGGTTTCGCCTTCGTAGGTCCAGTGCGGGTCTTCGCCGTGGCTGATCGCATCGGCCTCGTTGTGGTGGCTTTCCGCGTGGCTCGAATCGGTCGTGTGTTCCTCCTTGCCGTGGACGGCATCGGCCTTGTGGTCTGTGTGAGATTCCTCGCCGTGAGCATCGTGAGATTCATTGGAGTGCTCATCATCCGGGTGATGGGGCTGCCCTGCGGGAGCTTCTATGGTGATGGTATTGATATTTGTCGGGACTGCGGAGGTTGCCTCATGCGGAGCCTCGGGAACGGTTCCGTGTGATTCCGTATTCGTCTGCGCATTGGGCTCAGTTTTGTGACCTTTAGCATGTTCAGTCCCGTGATCGTCGCCGCTGTGAGTGTCTGCGCTGTGAGTGTCTGCGCTGTGAGTGTCTGCGCTGTGAGTGTCTGCGCCGTGAGTGTCTGCGCCGTGAGTGTCTGCGCCGTGAGTGTCT
>JAPKEI010000066.1 GCA_028872685.1 Verrucomicrobiota bacterium
TGTCGGTCAATGGTAGTTTCCAGACAAGGTTTGCCGAATCAACCAAATCCGCAGGGTATTTTCCGCTGGTGGATGCACCGGTATGGTTGGGCCCGCGCCAAGCCGGCCAGTTATCCGCCATGACCAGCGGGGTGAACAAAAGCACTGTTGCCAGCACACCGATTGGCAGAGACTTAAAGTCGATGTTTTTCATGGCCCCAACCCTACCAACGCCCCGCCTGATTGAGGAGGGTTTTCTCAGGGAGGGGTGATTATTTGATGCGTTTGGATCGGATATAAATTATTGCACAGACAACGGCAACCACCAAACCCTTGAACACCGGGCTTTCCAACATGCGCCGGTTGGCGTCCAACACCTCCTTATCGGAATAAGCTTGCCCATATAAACTAAGCGACAACAGGGCAAATGATAATGCTAGTAGTTTGTTCATAGGCAGAACCCTGGCCCACCCGCGAATTATTTAAAACATTAATTCAGCGTTTAAGATAAAAGAACGACGGCTCACCCTGTGGACAAGCAGGGGTGAAATCGATGCAACTTCCACCTGATTCTTTCCTTTAACGGGATCATAATGGTGTCTAATGGAAATCATTGTGCGCGAAGAAGAAGATGGAAAACACAGACTCTACACCCAAAGCCCAGCAGGAACCAACCCAGCCGAAAGAGACTCAGAAAAGGCGGAGAGTATCCGATTGAGTCCTACGTCTACGACACCCACGAAGCTGCAACAGAAGTATCAATCTAACGCCGCTGGATCTCGATTTCATGTATATTGAAATAGTTGACGCGCTTTTCCTTGCGGGCACCGCCAACATCGATGGAAATGAAGCAGTGATCGCCTTTCACCTCAGAAATACGAAAGACGGCGAACGCGCCTTCACGGGTTTGCATGAAGAGCTGCTCTGGATTGCCATCGGGGTTGAGCTTCTGGAATCGGCCAATCTCGGTATCGAAAAAGCGTTTATTAAACTTAGTGGTGTCCGACGTGTAACGGGCGGTCACTTCCGTTTGCACCGATGCGGTGGCGGGCGGTGGGGGCGGCGGCGCACCGGGGGCGGCCGTGCCGATGACGCCCGGCACTTCGGTGACATTCATCCAGCCGGGCGCGCCCTCGTACCATGCCTGGTCGGTGGGCAAAATCTGCCCTTTCTTGAGGTACTCGCGCGCTTCCTCCAACGGATACGGCCCAAACGCTTCGCCGGCTCGGGTGAAATGCAGCAGCATTAGCCCACAATGCGCGGGCGGCGGTAAATTGGCCACCCTATTCTGTGGTGGACAAACCCGGCCTTTTTTGCTAGATAATCGCGCATGAAGTCCCGTGCTATACTCTTAGGAGCAGTCTTGGCGCTGCTCATCACTCCCGCAACTCAAACCCAAGCCGGCGAACGGCTGGTGGATGGCTCCGGCGGGGCGTACCTTGCCGAAGTGGCGGTACGCCCGATAAGTCTGGCCGGCACGATTTTGGGAACCGGCTTTTATATCATTACGTGGCCTTTCTCCAAAGCCTCCGGCAGCAGCGAAGCCGCCAAACGCGAGCTGATCGATAAACCCTTTGACGCCACTTTCAAACGCAAGTTCGGCGATTTTTCTTCCCTCAAGAATCCCAAAGTGGCACCCGCGCCAGCAACACCGGCTACCCAGCCGATTGCAAAAACCCAACCCACCCCAGCGCCCAAGACCGCTGAAAAAACCACTCCGACCGCCCCGACCCCGCCTGTCCAACCCCAACCCACGCCCACCCCCACGGTGGAGGAGAAATAACCCACAATGGTAATGCGCAACCCCGAGCCAACCGAACCCATTGAAGTTGAGGAAACAGTGGAAACAAAACCCGAACCGCCTGTGATGGAGGAAGTGGAAGAATCCACCAACGGCGAGCAAGCCGAGCAACCGCCGCTGATTGAAAAACCCACCTCCGAAGTGCAAGAGGAGGTTCAGACTGCCTCGCCTCCCCAAAAGCGGGTGAGCGCGCTGGCGGTGGTGAGTGCGGTAAGCAGTTCGCTGGGGTTTCTCGGTGTGACGAGTCTGCTCGGCCTAGGGCTGGGCATCGTGGCGTTGAAACAAATGGCCGTGAACCCTCAACTCTCCGGGCGACATCTGGCGATCTTCGGCGTGTGCCTCTCGGCTTTCTGGCTGGTCCTGCTGCTGGCCATGGGCAGCGTTTTATGGGTGGGAATGTCGCTGATGAAAGACCTCATCAACACGATTTTTTAGACCAGGGAAGAATTCAGTCGCCGACTTAGAAGCTTTTCGTTCCAAGCCACCAAAAAAACCCGTTCACTTTTTCTTGGTATCCGCCGGCGTTTCATTTTCACCGGCGGAACGGGTGTCGAGGTAGGCGTCCACAGCAAAATCTTCCTTGCCGATGCGGGCGTTACCAAGAACGCGCATGCGGGCGATTGCGCGGATGGCACCCAGATTGTGA
Source organism: Verrucomicrobiota bacterium (assembly GCA_028872685.1). Classification (GTDB taxonomy): domain Bacteria; phylum Verrucomicrobiota; class Verrucomicrobiia; order Limisphaerales; family UBA1100; genus JACNJL01. The sequence continues at coordinate 2,427 of JAPKEI010000066.1, forward strand.
TTCAAAGATTTCGCTCCCTCATCTTTCTTGGGCGGCACGGTGCCGTCAGACTGGCGGGGTGCCACCGACGCAGGATGATCCGTACTCTGGGCTGCGGTGAATGCAACCGGTGAATTGTCGAGCGTTGCTTCGAGGATAACCATTCGCTTGAGGGTTTTGTTCGTGCCTTGAACGCGGAAGAAAGCCTGACCGCCACGACGCATTTTTGCGCCTGGTTTGGGGGCTGCAAGATTGGCGGGACCGGCTCCGCCGCCGCCCAAACCTGCACCGGGCTGGGACAAGGTCATTTGGGGTTCTTCCGCTTCCGGCACAGCCTCTTCGTTGATAACGGTGCCAGTGTAAACGGAGCCATCGCCATCTACCACGCGAATGGCCTTGCCAACACGCTTGAGTTCAAAATTCACGAGCACCGGCTTGGGCATTTCCTTTTGCTTGGCCATCACCCGCGAGGCGGCAATGCCACTACGGGCGCGGGTTTGGGGTTGCTGGGCAAAGTTCAACTGCATTTCGCGGGCGTTGTTGTAATAGTTGCCGTTGGCCATCTTCACGTTTTGGCGCTCGGGCACGTTTCGGATAACCTCAGGACGCGGCGCGGGGTGGGTGGGAACCACTTGCGAGGGCACCGCTTGCACGGCTCCACTAACGCTGGGTGCAAATCCGTTGACGGCAGCACCTTCACCCCCTTCGGGCACGACTTTGGCTGTATCACGGTTCGATTGTTCGGCCGGAGCTTCGGTGATGCCGATGGCGGTTTCGCCTTCGACTTCCGGAGCTGTGTTTTCGGCCTGGGCCATTGTGTCCGGGTCTGATTTGAAATTGGATAGGGACGTTACGCCCAGCACCACGATGGCGGCGGTCATCCCGCCGAGTGCCCAGCGCAGCCAGCTAAGGGTGGGTTCGCTGGCGGAGGTGGCTTCTACAGGCGCGGCGGTTTTTTGCCGGCGCACTTCGGCCATCAGCATTGCGCGGGTGGGCTCGTCGAGCTCCACGGGGTCTTCGTTCCATTGGTCAAGCCGCTGTTGCCGGTAGGCTTTCAGCCACGCTTCCATCTTGTTGTTTTCTTTTTCAGACATATTCTGCCTACTTTTTAGACGGGATTGCTCCGGTTTTCTCCCTAGAAAATAGCCGGTGCATCACGATCTCCAGTTTATCCCTGCATTTACTGAGCCTGGAACTGACGGTTTTTTCATTTAAATCCAGTTCCGCACTGATATCACGGTAGTTTAAATCGCCGAAATAGCGCAGTTCCAAAATCTGCTGGCATGGCCCGCCCAATTCCTCAAGGCCTTGGCCGACGAGGTGCCATTTCTCGTCGCGCGTCATTTCCTCATCGGGTGAAGGCAGTGGGCTGGCGGGGTCGAGCAGGCGATTGCCTTCGTCATCTTCCGCCTGCAACGAGAGCGGCACTTGCCCGCCACCGCGTTTGGCGGCGTGGAGTTTGGATCGGTAATCACGGCTCTTGTTAGCCGCAATGCGGAAGAGCCACGTTTGCAACCGGCTGCGTCCACTAAAGCCGCCGAGATTTTTAATCACAGATAAAAAGACCTCCTGACAAATCTCATCGCTATCCTCGCGCGAAAGGTCCGAGGCGAGTTGGAACACAAAACGCCCTACCGCCGCGTAATGCTCGGCAAAGAGTTCTTCCCACGCGTCGTCTTCTCCGGCACGACATCGTTGGATCATCTCGCGTTCAGCGTCCAGATCCATTCCCGTTAACTTAGCGCGATTTTGCAATACATACCAGTGCGGATTAGCGCAATCGTTTGACGGGAGGATACGGGCCATTGCTCCTGATAAATCTCATCGCTGTCCCCACGCGAAAGGTTCGAGGCGGGTTGGAACACAAAACACCCTGCTGCCACATATTGCTCGGCAAAGAGCTCCTCCCACGCGTCGTCCTCACCGGCACGACAGCGTTGGATCATCTCACGTTCGGCGTCCAAATCCATAAAGGGCAACCTAATCAGTTGAAGCAACCTTTGCCACCTCGATTTCAACCGGTTGTGCCTCAGCCCGAATCTCCGGTTCGTAATACTGGTAGGCAGTGGATTTGGGTGTCTTGGCCTTCACGGGGAACTTGGCTTTGAGCTCGTAGGAAAACTCAATGGGCTGTTCGGAACTAATCTCGCGGAAATAAAGGGTCACCTGCCGGCCGTTCATGGAGTACTTTTCAATAATCCCTTCATCCTTCAAGCCCTGAAAGTATTCAGGCATCACAGCAAAGCCAGGTGGAATTCCCAGATCAACCAGAGTCATGTCCGCGACATCATTGCGGTGATACTCTAACTTCACTTTCACACCCAAGGTATCATCCACTTTGAGAGTCTTGGCATCATAGGTCACATCAATAGTGAGCGGTTGATTCTCAGGCAAGGGTTCCTCCTGCCATGGAAGGTAATGTACCGCCACGATTTGATAAGCGAGGTTTCCTTCGCCCGAAGGCTCGAGGGCCACAGTGTTATCCCCTTCCTTCACCAGATGACGTAAACTGATCAGCCGGAAGACATCACTGGTTTCAGCAGTGATCTCAATTTGCTTGGCGGCCTTGCCATTGGCAATCAGGGCTATGGAAAGATCCTTATCTGACCCACCACCGCCTTCAGTGCCTGCCAAAAGCGCGCGCATGGCATGCACAGTGGCTTGCGTGGAATGCCAGGTGCCCCGCGAATCTTTCTTATCGACCAACCATTCCAATGCCTTGTGAGCCACTGAAGTGTGCTGCGAAGCTTTCAGGAAAGCATGAGCAATAATGGCGGTGGTCTCAATGGCGAGGGTATTGCCTCTACCAAAAGTCACCCCTTGGGAATCTGAACCCCAATAGACCAGTTCCTTTTCCTTCGACTTGGCCTTCTCCAGACGATTGATGAATTCCTTGGCCTCAGAGCGTTCTGCTGCCACCAATGCATTGGCGCACAAGCCCAGCGTGTAATTATCCTTTTCTCTGTCCGCGTTCTCCAGAATGTAATCCAGAGCCCGGTTCAACCGGTTATCCTTCTGACCGGACTCTGCCAAAGCCCAGGCAATATAGGCCGTTGTCCGCAGCGTTGCCCCCTGGAATGCGTTGATGGCCCCTTCGGCAATACCGCCTTGATCCGGTTTCCAAGAACCGTCCCCCTTTTGCTGGCCATAAAGCCAATCTCGGGTACGCTCAATCACCTTCGGATCCACATCATACACCTTGGCCATGTCTGAAAACTCCATCAGCCCGTAAGCAGTCAATACATTGTGAGCGGGCGCCTTCCCGAACCACTCAAACCCGCCGCCTTTTACCTCATAGGAAAGCAGACGTTGGTAACCGATATTAATGAAGTTCAAGGCCTTCATCTCGATCTCGGGTTTAATCTGTTTATTACGGCGCATGTAGTCGAGCACCAGAATGTTGGGATAAGTGGCTGAAGAGGTTTGCTCAAAACACCCGTGGGGCATCTGAAAGATTCCATCCAAGCCTTCGACCACCTGACTGAAAGCGCCCGGATAAATCTTCACATAAAGATCATTGGCCCCCTCAATCGCTTCAGCGGGAAATTCAATCTGTTGAGCCAGATTTTCATCGAGCCGGCCATTCATGATTTGTTCAAAGCGTTTACCATCAGGCTCCACACGCACACGCCTTTCCACTGCATCGGCCAGTTCCGAACCAAATGCCTTGAGGGTTAGTGCATGGCTGCCGGGCTTCACTGCCTTTAAGGTGAAGTACACACGGGTCACTTCTCCAGCGCCAATCTCCAGAGTCTTGGTGGGATCATCGAGCAACTCGAACCAAGGACCTTCCTGCACCTCCAACCGGATCGTTTGTGGTTTATCGAGGTAATTGTAAACGGCAACCGGCACACTCACCTGATCATTCTGGGTGAGCGCCACCGGGAAATCGATATCCACGAAAAAATCCTGGAATACACGAATGCCGGTCGTAGCTGAACCCAGCCCACCTCCCTTGGAAACCGCACTCATGGCCAGACGCCAGGTAGTGATGGAATCGGCCAAAGGAACCTCCAGTTTGGCCCGACCCTGCTCATCAGTAATCAACTCCGGCTTCCACAGAAGGGTCTCGGGAAAATAACGCCGGATACGAGTGGGCGCCTTCAGATTACTACCTACAGCATCTTTACCGCCCGGGGCCTCTTCGGTCGTTTCTTCTAATTTTTCTGCATTGGGCATGCCTTCGGCAAAATCTGGCCTGTCGCCATCCATTGCCATCTCATTCACAGCCATGTTCATCTCCATTCCATCCGCCATCATATCGTTTCGAGCTCCCATGCTCCCACCGGCTACCATTAAGATCATCAGAAAAAGCAGAATACAGGAAGGGCCACTCAGGCAGGTGCGACTCATGCCCAGCCAGACCATGCGTCCACTACTGACTTCGTGCATGGCACAATTACGCGCAATGGAGATAGCTCCTCCGATCAGCGCCAGCAAACCAAAGACAACTAAAAGGGTAATTTTCACTGTCTTATCACCAATCACATTTTCCTGACCGCCAATAATGATCGCCACCAGATAAAGTGCCCATAAGAGATAAACTGCCGGCACCGCCAACACTACCTTGCGTAGTAGGGGCAAAGACTGGGTTGTCTCTGATTTACGCAGCTTGATGACTGAAAGAATCAAAAGAACAAAAACCGCCACCAGAGTAAACAAAGCGAATCCCAGAAAGGTAAAGCCAACCGCATCATTACGGGTGGCGTTGGCGATTACGGCCGAGAGAACCCCGATCACAATCGGAATATTGATTCCTAATACCCACCAGAGCATGAGCCCATCAGTCGCCTTCTTGAAGGCCAGTTGTTCATCACCCGATCCCTCAATAGGCTGGCGACGGATGAATTTAAGGATGCCATAACCCAATATCGGCAAAGTAAGCAGGATGAAGATAACGAAGGGGCTTAAGACCACCAGTTGCTGCAACCAGTGCTTGTGCGCCCTTTTACGTTCACGAACCAATTGCCGTTTTCGTTCAAAGCCCGGCCCCACATTGGCCTCGGGGATATCAGTTCCCTCTGCACCCGCAAAGAGCACGACTGCCGCCTCCTCCAAATCGGGCTCAGGCATCGGTGCTGGACCGGGTTCGATCAACTGCTGGACTTGAACCGGAGGCTGAGTGTGAAGTTGGTAACGCGGCTTAAGAATCTCCTCCTGAATAGCGAAATAAATTCGTTCCAGACCCGGACGCATCTCCTGCAGGGCAAACACCGCTTCATCTACCCCTGAAAGTCCGAGGGCAGCGGGCACCCCCTTGCCATCAGCCCGCTTCACAACAAAACTAAGCAGCGCCTTTTCGCCCGGCTGGTACGTTTCCTTATCAAGCTTGGCCTCGATCTTTAGGCTATCGGCCCGCTTGACCTGGATCACCTTGGTATCGCCAATGATATTTCCATCACGTTGAATACGGTAGCCACGCAATTCCAGGGTGCCGAATAAATCAGCCGGTAAATCCAGAGCCAGGGCCCCCTTGCCTTGCTCGATATCCACCGACTTCATCAGGACTGCCCGACGGTTCTTGATGACGTCCACAAAAATGCGTTCTTTGTTGCCGGGCGCAAAGACATCCAGTTGTACGGTGTCACCGGTCTTGTAAACGGCCTGATCGGTACGCAACAGGAAGGCATCTGTACGCCGGTCAATACGCAGTTTGCGAACGACTGCCGCCTTCACGCCTTTTTCATCCTCAGCTGAAATCCTCATTCGAAGGTTGGGTTTATCAGGCGTAATTTTCACCTTCGCGATTCCCACTTCCGAAGTTTTAACTTCCAGTCGTTTGCCTTCCCAAGACAACATGACATTCGCCTTGGCCGGCCGGCCATCCGGATAAGCAGTTACCACATAGAGAATATTTTCCACATTTTGGACCAGCGTTCCGCTTTCGGGAAACACATCCATGCGGATGGGTCGGGTGGTCACAATCAGGTTGCGGTTGCGTTCCTGTTTGTGATCAGCCAAATCAACGACCTCAGCCTGTAGCGAAACCGAGGCATCACCCTGATTGAGTTCACTACCTACAAAGTCGCCTTTCAATCTGAATTCAAATGGGAAATTCCCTTCCTCATCCAGTTCCCCCTCAATGATCTCAAAAGGGCGAAGCCGTTCAATGAATTCTGAGGCGGTAATCTTAATTTTACCGCCAGCCACGGGCTTACCGAAGGTATATTGGGCCGAGACTGTGCCAGAAACCATCTGACCGGGCAGGTAGAATCCCTTGTCGATACTTAAGTCGATCTTGAACTTGGGCAACTTGTAGCGCTCGACCGTAACGGTCCTTTCAGAAGTGGTATCACCCACAATGGCACTGATGGTATAGGAACCGATATTGACCTGATCAGCCAAAACAAAATCTGCAGAGAAGATTCCGAAATCCGAGGTCTTGCCCACCTTCTTGAAAACCTTGTTGCCCTTGGCGTCCTGCACTTCGATCACCGTCTTGCGACCTCCCACTGGACGCATGTCCGCATTGGCCAGTGAAAGAGACCTGATGTGAATGGATTGGCCCGGTTGATACAGAGGCTTGTCAGTGGTAACCATCACCCGGTAGGAGCGGGTAAGCTGAACGTTCTGGGTAATAACACTTTGGTCATCCCCTGCGAGCTGCGCCACCACCTTGTATTCGCCCTCAGCAAGTTCATCAGGAATCTGTTTCTCGATATTGGCAAAACCCGATTCATCAGTCGTGGCACTCACCATCCACACTTCATCCCCTTCAGCCGAAGTCAAACTCACCTCCACCTCGGCCTTCGCCACCGGTTCGGTATTCTGGCCATTACGCACAAAAACACGGAAGGCGGCCGGTGCCCCGGGAGCCAGATCTTCAGGCGCAATCAAAAATGCCTGTTCTGGCTTGGCCTTAAGTTGATTAATCTGCTGGGTCTTGAGGCCCACTGAAACACAGAGCAGCAAAACAACTGTAGCAGCTATCGCCCAAAAACGACCTCCCCACATCCAACCTGCCTGGGGCTCAACAGGCACCACCTCTATGATCTTATCTGAAGCATCAGCCTGACTGTCTTGAACCGTCTCCATCACTTGCTCAACAAATTTTTCAGAACCCTCAGTTGCTCCCAAGCGGGTTTTGAGGCCCTCAATAAATACTTCGGCCAAACGTTGCTCATCCTCGTACTGCGAGAGTTGATCCGCAGTAACGAGCTGGCATCGCAACTCCTCCAGACAGCCAGCATCCTCGTTGACAATTTGCGCCAACTCTTCCAACTGCTTACCGGTGATTTCTTCATCCAGCAGTAATCCAAGTAATTCCTCAAAACGTTCTCTATTCATAATTCAAACCCCTTTTACGCGTTGGTTAACACACTGATAAAGCTGCCGACGGATTCGCAATAATGTCTGACGCACAGTCGCCGCCTTCATCTCAAATTTGTCGGCCAAAATTGTTGCATCCCAACCTTCAAAATATCGGGAACGAACCAATTCACGACTCTTCCCGGACAACTGCTCCACACAATCGCGTAGGGCAGATAACTGGGTGACATCAACCTCCCGATCTTTCTCATTTTCAGCCAGATCCAAAAGATGCTGGGAAAGGCTTTCATGCAGAATCCGGCGATGCCGACCCTGCTTGCGTAATTCATTACGCACCAGATTACGCGCAATTCCCCGCAACCACTTGCCAAAATCCAGATCTGGATCGTAGGAATCCATTTCGCGGTAAGCCACTACGAAGGTGTCCTGCGCCAAATCATCCACCCAGCCTGACTCCACTCCAAGAGAGCGGACAAACACCCTCAAGGAGACCTGGTGTTCCTTGACCAGGTCCGCAAACAATTCATCCCTTGCTGCTCGAGCTTCCGTCATTACCTATTCTTGTCTCCAATGAGCTGAGTGTGACAAGAATAATCTAGTTTGTTTATGCAAAACCAACATGCCAGCACCTATTCGTATAATGAAAAGTGAAGAAAACCTAGGAAAAGAGAATAAGGAGGAAGATTTGAGTCAACCTCGACCACAAAAGCGAAACCCAGCCCACTATGAACAATAAGTTAACCCGCCCAACCAGAAGCCATCCGACCAATCCACCACACAACACGCCGATAACAATACCAAGGCCGCGCTGGAGCAGGTGGAGATGCTTCAGAAATCACAGGAACTCACCGAACGATCCGTAGCCCCGCTGCACATCACCCTTCCTCGCCATGGCACGGCGCATCACTTCAACCAAAGCCTCCAAATGAAATCGGGCGAGCCAATGACCCTTGAATTTGTGGCGGCAAACACCAAAGACCCCAATTGGCTGGTGGCACTCGACACACTCCTGCTCACGCTGGTAATGCTATATGGATTTGTGAAGCTGGCGCGCGCCGCCCTGCGCAAGCCGGAGGCAAAGAATGCCTAATAATACTTGATGGCTTTTTTGATAACGGCCTTGACGGTTTTACCATTGTCAGCCGCGGCGGTTCCGGTTGCCGTGCCTTTGTATTGAACCGAAGGATTAGAGTAATACGGGATACGCGCCTCGCCAGCATTTTTTTGGTAGCTTAATAAAGTGCGGTAATTTTTGTCGTCCGTTCCTTTAAACCGCCAGCCATAGGAATAACTGAAAGCTCCGGCGCTGCCACCCTGATCCTTGGCGTGTGCGCAACCGAGGTTATGGCCAATTTCGTGTGCAAAGGAACGTT
>JAPKEI010000067.1 GCA_028872685.1 Verrucomicrobiota bacterium
GTTCGTGGGGACATTTCAAAAGCCCCTTTTCCCGATGCCTATTTTGATGGCATCACCAGTTTAAGTGTCATTGAGCACGGAGTAGATATCGACGCGTACTTCAGTGAAATGTCGCGTTTGCTCCGGCCTGGTGGACTGTTGTTGACTTCAACAGATTATTGGCCCGACAAAATTCAAAATAAGGAAAAAATAGAAGCATATGGACAACCTGTTTTTATCTTTAGTCAGCTGGAAATAGAGGAGGCCGTTAGTAAAGCTGCTCAACACGGTTTACACCCAACCGGTGGAATTGATTTTAAAGCTCAAAATAAAACCATCGGTTGGCTTGGGTTTGAATATACATTTATTATTTTCACACTCCAAAAGTGCTAGATTATAGCCTCCGGAGGAGATGGAAACTGCCATATCGCCAAGCAGCACCTCTCCAAGTCCAGTTCTTGAGTAAATCTGGAGGAAGGCATAGGGTTTGGCGATTCCGTTAATTGCATTAACCTAATAAAAAATGAGTCGTTTTCTTTTTTTAATTCTTATTTGCGCGTTTGTCTTGGTTCCTGCTTCTTTTGCTAAGGAGCGACTCAACGTTATCTTGATCATGGCCGATGATTCGGCTGCGGACAATTACGGGTGCTATGGCAGCAAGTTTTTTTCTACGCCACGCTTGGATGCCTTGGCACGGACCGGGGCAAAGTTTAATCATTGTTACTCAGAACCCGTGTGCACATCCAGTCGGGTAAAGATTATGACCGGGCGCGATGGTATCCGGAACTATGTCCAGTTCGGCACGCTTGATAGGGATGAAGTCACTTTTGGCAGTATGATGAAGGATGCCGGCTACGCCACGGTCATTGCCGGCAAGTGGCAGCTCCACGGCGGCGAACGCGGCACGCTGGCTCCCGCCTGCGGGTTCGATACCTACTGTCTCTGGAATTATCCGGGCACCGAGCGTTCACGCTACTGGAACCCCAGCCTCATGCGGGATGGAAAGCTCCTGAAAACTACTGAGAAGGATTATGGGCCGGATATTCTCACTGATTACCTGATCGAGTTTATTGGCAAAAACAAATCCAAACCTTTCTTTGCCTATTACCCCATGCTGCTGGTGCATTCGCCCTTCCCAAAAACACCCGACAGCAAACCCGATCCCGTCAACGGGGCTAAGGCCAAGAGCCTTGCTAATTTCCGCGATATGACTCTCTACGCCGACAAGTGTGTCGGTCGGATTATTGATGCTTTGGAGGAAAACGGCCTGCGTGAGAAGACCGTGATTATTTACACCACCGATAACGGCACTCATCGTGCTCTGACCTATCCCTACGGCTCTGAGGAGCGTAAAGGGGAAAAGGCTTACGCCACCGATGGGGGAACCCATGTGCCTCTGATCATCAACTGCCCAGGCACAGTCCCTGCCGGCATAGTCAGCAATGATCTGGTGGATTTCTCTGATATGTTGCCAACCATTGCAGACATCACCGGAGCCGAATTGCCCAAGCTAAAGCTTGATGGGCGCAGCTTCTGGTCGCAGTGCCAGGGCAAAAAAGGCAACCCGCGTAAGTTTATTTTCCAGTACTATTACCCGAAATATAAACCAGCTGCTGACAAGCATGGGCAGGGAGTCAACAAGCAGGAAATAATCTGGGCCCAAAATCAAAGACACAAACTCTACCGGGACGGCTCGCTGTATACTGTGCTGGATCGCTACGAAAAAACCCTCCTCAATCCCGGGGGAAATGCCCAAGTTGACCGAGATCGAAAACTCCTGCAAGAAGCACTGGATTCAATGCCCGACAAAGCGTCGAAACTAAGCCCCAGCAAAAAGAAGGGCTCTTAACGATTTCGCTTCAATGTTCAAACGTACCGCAAGGGGAAAATGCGACACAGGGTGGGCTAAGCAGCAAGATCACGAGTGACAAATCTGTTACACGTTGAGTCAATGTTGATATCCACAATCCAGGCAATCGTGATGGAGCGCAATTTTCCTTACAAAAACTCCAACATCTGTTATCGTCTCTTTGGAGGCAGGAAATGCAGCGGCGAGATTTTTTGAAACTGAGCTTAGGTGGTTTGGCATTACCGGATTTACTGGCATTGCGTGCTCGTGCCGGTGATGGCCCGGGCGGATTCGGTAAAGCCAAGAGCTGCATTGTACTCTTCTGCTGGGGCGGCATCAGTCATCTGGACACATTCGACCTCAAGCCCAACGCGCCCTCAAACATACGTGGCACGTTCAAGGAAATCCCAACTGCCGTGCCCGGTATTCGCATTGGCGAACATTTGCCGGGCTTCGCGCGCACCATGAAGCACTGGGCCATCGTGCGCAGTGCTCATCACAACGCGGCCAGTCACCGCTCCGGTGCTTACTGGAACCTCACCGGCCATCAACCGGAAAAACTGGACAAGAACTGGCCCGCCTCGCGCAAGGATTGGCCATGCCTCGGTTCGATGATTTGGCAAGCCAAGGGCGCCACGAAAAATACTTTACCCGGCGCAGTGGCGCTGCCGTATACAATTTACGATGGCGGCGTGGCTAATGGGCAGGATGCCGGCTTCCTCGGCATGGGAATGGATCCGGCTGTGTTTCGGCCAACGGGCGAGGGCTTAAGAATTTACCAAGGTAAATCGCCGTCATCCGGTCGCATCGATCTTGGCTTGCCCGAGGGTGTGAGCCGCCAGCGATTAGAGCAGCGACGAGGCTTGATTCATGGCTTCGGCCAAACGAAAGGCGCGGCCATTAAACTGGAAGCCGAGGCGTTGGCGCGCTCCCGCGAGATGGCGCTGGATATGATGCTGAACCCCAGCGTGCACGCGGCGTTTGATTTAGAAAAAGAACCGCGCGCGCTTCGCGAAAAATACGGGATGCACATCTGCGGCCAAAGCGTGCTCACCGCCCGCCGCCTCACCGAGACCGGCGTGCCCGTCGCGACCGTCTACTGTGCCGCCGGCGATTTGAACGGCTCCAAGGGTTCTCATTTCGACACGCACGCGGATAATTTCAACAAACTAAAAAACAATATGCTGCCGCCCTTCGATCAAGCCGCGTCGGCGTTGGTGGAGGATTTGCGCGAACGCGGTCGCCTTGATGAAACGCTCATCGTAATGCTCACCGATTTTGGCCGCACGCCGCAAATCAACAAAGGCGCCGGTCGTGATCATTTCCCGGGTGCGTACTCTGCCGTCTTTGCCGGCGGCGGCATTCGTGGCGGGCAGGTTTATGGCAAGTCCAACTCCATCGGCTTCGAGCCCGCCGAACAAGCCTGCGGCCCGCCCGATTTGCACGCCACCATTTTTCACGCCCTCGGCATCGACCCTGAGCATATGATTTACGATGCCGACAACCGCCCCTTGCCCCTCTGCGATGGAAAGCCCTTGCCGCTGTTTTAGTTCACAAACCCAAATCGATGACGGCGCATCGTTTGGAGTTTCAAGTGTCAGATCAGACTTTTTTTGTGAACTCCATTGGCGGTAACTTCGCGCTCAATATGGCGCATACTTCTCCAGACGACTAACGCGCCTTCACAATACAAGGCGAGTTTTCTCCCGGCGCGCGCGCGGCGTCGGGGATATTTGAATTCAATGCCACACTGATGGAAAGCAACCTCGATGACGGTGCCGAAGGTAAACTACACCTGCCAAGGCAACACCACCATTGCCATCATGTTCTATTGCTAACGATGAAGTAAGTGCAGGAGGAAAAGTAATTAACGCCGCCCCAACACCGTGGGCGGGCTTGCGTTGCCTGCGCGGTCGATGGCGGTGAGGGAAATGTAGTCGGGGAGGCCGGTGCCGGCGCGGACCACTCCGGCCAGTTGACTGGCGGGCAGGACTTGCGAATGCCATTGGCCTTTCACGCGGATTTGAAATAGCCAACGGCGGATGGGTTCGTCCGGTGCCGCGCGCCAAGTGAGGATGATTTGGCGGCGAGCGGCATCCCACTTGGACCCCACCGAAGGCGCTTTGGGCGGACGGTTATCCAGCCACGGCGAGGCGGGGGGCAGGGCGGGTTGGCTATAAATTCCGCGCTGCAACATCGCACCTAAATCTCCATCGTTCTTGGCCAGCGCGCTGATGTTCCAATGGATATTTCCCGTGACACCGGGATGCCGGCGGGTGAGGTTGATCTGCGAGAGGAACTCTTTCGCCTTCCAAGTTTTTACTTTCGCGGTGTTGATCCCCGGCCAAAGGTGGCGGCGTTTGGGGTTTTGTTCGTGCCACCATTGCATCAGCACGGGGTAGGCTTGCTCGGTGTCGGCGATTTGCCAATAGAGCTGCGGCGCGCAGTAATCAAGCCAGCCCTCGCGGAGCCACAATCGCGCATCGGCGTACAGTTCGTCGTAAGCGTCGAGGCCCTTGATTTGTTTGGGATGACCGGGACGCCAAATGCCGAAGGGGCTCACGCCGAATTTCACCCACGGTTTCACGCGATGGGTTTCGGTATTGATTTGGCGAATGAAATTATTGATGTGCATTCGGCGCCAATCGTTACGGGCCATATTGCCACGATATTTTTTCCAACTCGTATCATCCGGAAACGCCGTATGTTTTTTGTCGGGATAAGGGTAAAAATAATCATCGATGTGAATGCCATCCACATCGTAGCGCTGCACCACATCAAGAATCACCCGCAGCGAATGTGCGCGCGCGGCAGCCTCGGCAGGGTCCAGCCATTGGAAGCCGTTGTAAGCTTTTACCAGCGCCGGCTGCGTGCGACTGATATGGTTCGTGGCTACCGCGCTCTTCGCGCCTTTGTAGCGCGCGCGATACGGATTGAACCACGCGTGCAGTTCCATCCCTTGCCGATGCGCCTCCCCGATGGCAAACGCCAGCGGATCCCAAGCGGGCTTCGGCGCTTGGCCCATTTTTCCGGTCAGATATTCCGACCATGGTTCGAGTCGCGAAACATAAAGCGCATCACACGCCGGCCGCACTTGAAAGATCACACAATTGAGCCGCAACGCCGCCGCGCGCCCGATGAGTGTGCGCAATTCCTTTTGCTGTTGGGAGGTGGTGAGGTTCGGATGCGAGGGCCAATCGATGTTGTTGACCGTGGCAATCCATGCGCCGCGAAATTCGCGCTGAAGCGGCGCGACCTTCACGCCTGCGACAGGGCGAAACGAGATATTCGCCGACGACAAAGTCAGTGCGGTCAACAGAAATATGCCTCCAAAGCGTAACACGCGGCGAGAATAGGGGCGGGAGGATCAATTATCAATAATCATTCAAACACGGGCCACTTTTGAAAATTGAAAATTGAATCTTGATCATTTTTCCCTCACTCTCCGCCCCCCTTGGACTGGTGGACGAACAAAACTTATTTCTGCTGTGCCGTCACGTTGTACGGCATCGCGATGGTGTATTCTGTGTTCCTGTGGCGAAAGGGCTTCCGGCGGGATGACTGGGTGGTCTACGGAATACTCGTCGCGGGGTTGGTGCTGCACACGGTTGCGATGGTGAAGCGTGGCTTTTCGCTGGAGCGCTGCCCGATCACCAATCTATACGAGGCCACCGCCTTTATCATGTGGACGATTGTGGCGGGCTATCTTGTGGCTGGCGTGTGGCAACGCTTTCGTTTCATTGGTGCGTTTGCCTCGCCCCTGTTGTTTGTGCTCGGCGTGTTCGCGTTGTTCCCCGATATGGATCCAAAACTGCCTGCGGGCGAGCATGAATTTACCGGCGCGCTGAGTAGTCTGCACAAGGCGCTGTTGCTCTTGGCCTTTGGTGGATTTGGCCTCAGCGCGGTGGGCGCGGCAATGTATCTCACGCAAGAACACGATTTGAAACTGCATCGCTTCCGCGCGATCCTCTCCAAGCTGCCGCCACTGCAACGGCTTGAGTCTGCGATGGTCAAGCTGCTTTGGGTTGCCTTCGGGCTGCTCACGGCGGGGATCATCGCGAGCAGCGCGTATTTGCATCAAGCCAGACAAGTTTGGTTTTCTACTGATCCTGAAATGCTTTGGACACTGGGCGTTTGGATTTTTTATCTCGTGCTGCTCATCGTGCAAGCGCGTCACGCGCAAGGCGGCAAACGCTTCGCGTGGGGCACACTCGGAAGTTTCCTGTTTGTAATGCTCACTTTTTGGGGCGTGTACCTGTTGTCGCCGCTCCATCAAACCCCCGCACCCTGATGCCCATCGTTTGCCTCGGCCTCAACCATCGCACCGCGCCGGTAAACGTGCGCGAGCAGTTCGCGTTGGCGGAGGCCAAACTGCCCGAGTTGTTGGTGGCATTGCGCGCGGAAACGAGCGCGGAGGAAGCGGTTATTTTATCCACGTGCAATCGCGTGGAAATTTATGCGGCCACCGATAGCGCGCCACAGCAGTTACTCAACGAATTGCGTGTGTTTCTCGTGCAAGATCGCGAGGTCGACGAGGATGTGTTTTATGAACTGAACGGCGCGGAAGCCGTGGAGCATTTGTTCAAAGTCGCCAGCGGGTTAGACTCGATGGTGCTGGGCGAAACGGAAATTCTCGGTCAACTCAAGACGGCATATCAACTCGCCCTCGAACAAAAGGCCACCGGCAGTCGCCTGAATAAGTCATTCCAAAAAGCCTTCAACGCCGCCAAACAAATCCGCACGGAAACGAATATCCAACGCGGCAGTGTCTCCGTGGCCAACGTAGCGGTGGAGTTGGCTGGGAAAATTTTTGACCGGCTCGATGACCGCACCGTGATGGTCATCGGCGCGGGGGACACGAGCGAAAAGACCGCGCGCGCGCTGCTGAGTCGCGGCGCGCAGAGCGTGATCGTTTCCAATCGCTCGCTCGAACGCGCCGAGGCTTTGGCGACTGAGCTGGGCGGCAAGGCGGTGAGTTTTGAAAATTGGGAGAGCGAATTCGCCGCCATTGACATTATCATCAGCAGCACCAGCGCACCGCATTATGTTTTGGATCGCAAGAGACTCGAGCCGCTGCAGCGCCTCCGCCAGCATCGGCCGCTGTTGTTGGTAGACATCGCCGTACCGCGCGACATCGAGCCGGAAGTGAATTTTTTGGAGGATGTTTATCTGTACAACATCGACGACCTCCAATCTATCGCCGCCGACTACCTTCGCCTGCGCGAAGAGGAAATCACCAAGTGCAATGCGATCGTGAAGGCCAAAGCTAAAGAATTATTGGATGCCTTCCAAGTTCTGCCGGCATCTTGCCGGGAGAATCCAACAATTCCATCTGCCGATAATATGCCGACAGCACAAAACTAATGCCCGAAGAACCCATTATCATCGCCACCCGTGGCAGTGCGCTTGCCCTTGCGCAAGCCCGTTTGATTTTTGACCAATGTCGTTTGACCTTTCCGCGTTTGGCCTTTGAAATTAAAATCATCAAAACCACCGGCGACAAGAAACAATCCGCTTCGCTCGTGCAAGCGGGCAAATCGCTGCCCAAAGGAATGTTCACCAAAGAACTCGAGGTGGCGCTCGTCAAAGGCAAAGCCGATCTTGCCGTGCACAGTCTCAAGGATTTGCCCACGGAATTGCCAAGCGGCCTCATGCTCGGCGCAGTCGGCAAACGCGAGGACTTGCGCGATGTGTTGATTTATAAAACAGACGCAGGGTTCGATGGCGCGCTTCCGCAATTGGCCGAGGGTGCAATGGTGGCCACGAGCAGCCCGCGCCGCCAAGCGCAACTGCTGGCCGCGCGTCCGGATTTGCAGATGCAGGAAATTCGCGGCAACCTCCCCACGCGTTTGGAAAAACTGGCCGACACCGAGGCAATGGCTGGAACTGTCCTTGCCGCCGCCGGCCTCAACCGGTTGGATTTTTCCATCACCGCCGATGGCGCACTCGAAGGCGATGCCGTGCCCGATGGCATTCGCGCCGTGGCGCTTGACACCGAATTGATGCTTCCATGCGTGGGGCAGGGCGCGATTGGCATTGAGATTCGCGCGGACGATGGCCGTATTGAGAAAATCTGCGAGCGCCTCAATCATTTCAACAGCCACACTTCCGTATCTGCCGAGCGGGCGTTTCTGCGTGGGATGGGCGGCGGCTGCAGTTCGCCTGTGGGCGCGGAGGCGATAGTCGATGGCACGCAATTGCGACTGCGCGCCGTTTCCTTTTTGAATGACACTGTGCAGCGCGCCGAGCAATCCGGCGACTTACGCGAGCCCGAGGCGTTGGGTGCGGCGGTGGCCGCCGAACTGTGCGGATGAGCGAATTGGGCAAATTGCTTGAGTTGCCGTGGCTGCCCATCGGCACCTTTTTTAATGTAATTTGCATTTTCATCGGCGGCGTGGTGGGGCTGCGCTTGAGCCGTCAACTGACAGAAGCCACGCAGCAGCGTATCCGGAAATTCCTTGCGGTGCTCACCGTGCTTGCCGGTGGCTATATGATTTGCAATGGGCTTTACGGCGGCTGGCACTCGGCGGGGAGTGTTTGGAAATTTCTGTTGCTCGGGCTCATCACGTTACTCGCGATTTCCTTTGGAAACCTTTTCGGCACATGGCTGAAGTTGCAGGAGCGACTCGATAAAATTGGTCAAGCGGCTAAGGATAGGTTTGCGAAATTGAAAAATGAAGAGTCGACCAACTTCAGCGACGGCTTTGTGACTTGCACGATCTTGTTCACCGTTGGGCCGATGTCTCTGCTCGGTGCTGTAGAGGACGGACTGGGCAAAGTGCCTACGATTCTAATTGTGAAATCTTTGATGGATGGCATCGCCACGTTGTGCTTCGCACCCAGGTTTGGCGCGGGCGTTCTGTTATCCATTGTGCCGCTGCTGGCCTATCAGGGAACGGTCACATTATTGGCTTCCAACATGGCGTTTATTACAGACGAACCAGCTCTGCTAGCCAGTTTCAATCTCGTGGGCGGTTTGCTTGTGCTCACGATAATGCTAGTGATCCTTGAAGTGGAAAAAGTGCCGTTAGCGAATTATCTGCCAGCACTGGTCGTCGGTCCATTGCTGACTTGGTGGTGGGTGCTTTAATTATTCCGCCTCTAATTCATCGGCTAACATCCGTCGGCCAAACGTATTGTAAGGGTGCACGGTTTTGCCTCCTTCCAGCGGGTGTCCTTCGGTGGCCCATGCAAAAATTGCCCCTTCCAGATTGCTCACGTTCGTATGTCCGAGTGCCTTCAATCGTCGCGCCATCTTCGCGCTACGATACCCGACCGAGCAGTAGACGATGATCGGTTGGTTGTTTTCCGGGATAATATCTTTCAATTCAACATCGGTTGTTTCAGGTGATACACGTATGGCATTGGGCAGATGGCTCACGGAAAACTCATCCGCCCGGCGGACGTCCCACAGCAATGCAGGGGTGTGATCATCATTGCCGAGTCGCGCGGCTAATTCTGCTGGAGTTGTGTGCGACACATCATCAAATTTCCAGCGAATGAATTTGCGCGCTGTGGGCAACCCGTTCGACGGTAGCCACAACCAAAAGCCAAGAGTCAGCACAATTACCACACCACTGACAATGAGAGTGGGTTTTATCCAGCGACGTTTTTTAGTTGTGGATACGCTACTCACTTCGTATCGCGCACGAGCTGATTAATTCCCTCAGTAACAAGATCCTCCACGTTCTCCTTCCATCGGTCAGCGGGGAGGCCATAGACGGCCATCGAGCTTTGGCCTTCGTAGCCGCCTTCTTGCAGGACGCGGAAGGTGGGGATGTACGCCATCACGTCGTTGCAGTAACTGGTGACCCACGTGCGCGGGCCGTATTGTTTTTTGAAGTTCAACGAGAAATCGACAACCACTTCGCCGCCCATCGTGAGCCATAGCAAATCGCCGACGCGCCAGCATTGGATGGGGTAGGGGTAGGTTTTGGGGACATCGTCGTCGGCTTGGAGCTTGAGCATTCGGGCGGCCCAACGGCCGCGATAGTTGGTTTGGTTCTTAGCGGCGGCAGCTAGTGCGGCGGGTTCAGGCAATGCGCCGTACTCGAGCGGGATGGTTTTGATGCGGGTGTTGAGCTTGGGTTCGAGGGGTTGCATTTTTTGCAGGAGCGTTTCCTCGACTGCGGCGGCGAGCATGAGGCCGTAGCGTTCGGCGAGGTGCACCACGCGGCGGGGCAGGGGATTGATGTCCGCGCCGCAGCCGGCACTGAAGAGGGCTAACGCGCCGGGATGGCTTTTCTCCAGCGCGATTTGTGTGAAGCCAGAGTAGTCACCGGAGAATTTTTGGATGCCGAGTGTGGTGCTGTGGCAGGCATACCCGAAAACAACCGCCTTGAGTTCCAGCCCTTTGTAAACCGCCAGCACCGGCACGTCGTGATCGATGGGGCCTTTGAGGGCTTGCGCGGCGATGAGTTTTGGGACGTCACTGTAAGGTTTGTTTTCGCGGCGGTTGACGCCAAAGCGTGTGATGCCGATGCCGTGTTTTAACGTAACGGGCTCCAAATTTTTGAGTGCTTGGCCGGTGATACGCACGATTTCATTTTCCAACCGTGCCGAGTATTCCTCGATGCGTTTGATGTGCGCGGCGTTTAGCGGATAGATGTCGTAAAGCCCGCCACGCAACACCGGCCCGGTGTGCGTGTGCGAGGCATTGAGCATGATCTGTTCGGGTTGCAGCTTGTGTTCTTTGGCGAGGCGCGCTTTGAGGTTGGCGTAAATGCTGGCGGTCATCCCCAGCGTGTCGGTGCTGATAATCACTGCGCGATTGCCCTTGGCATCCTCCAGAGCCAATGCCTTGGCCCAGAGAGGGTGGAGGGTTCCTTCGCTGGGCTTGGTGCGGCCGCCATAACCGGCCATCCAGATGGGGGTGTTGGGCGTGATATCAGCTTTGGCGGTGCCGGCCTTCCATGAGGCAGCCGAAAGGGGCAGGGCAAGACAAAGCAAAAGAATGATACGCAGCGTGTTCATGAGGTGAGAGTAAGTCTAAAAGGTTAATTATCAAGGCTCAAGGAATGATCAATTTCCAAGCTTATTGTTTCCGGTGAAAGTCCTTGAGATCTTGGGCATGGGTTTTAGTGGGTTATAAACTTTGGTGATCATTATAGTATGCTCGCTGAATCGTTCACTGTAGGGTCGCGGCACATGAAACAGATTCTCTTGATGATTGCGGTGATGGCGTTGGTGGGGTGTGGGAAAGAAG
>JAPKEI010000068.1 GCA_028872685.1 Verrucomicrobiota bacterium
GTTTGATTGGGTCATGCCGTTTTTTCGGTCGCGGGCAGGGCATTCCATTTGGGCAACAGCAGCACCGCCGCGATGACCAGTGACACGCCCAGACCGGGGAAAATATAGTACCAAATGTCCGCGCCCTCGCTCAGCATTCCGCTGAGGATGCCCGGCAGGGTGACTCCCACGATGGCGCCGATAGAGCCGAAGCCGTTAATCATGCCGGCCGCCGTGCCCGCGCCCTTGCGGGTGCCGAAATCCAACGCGGCCGTGCCGGCCACCAACGAATCGGGCATGTATAAAAAGAAGCCGACAAAGAAAAAAGCCGAGCCAAGCGCCACCTTGGTTTCTGGCAAGGCATTGAACCCCAGCAGTACCACCGCGACCACCACGAGGCCAATGACCGCCACCGGCATCCGCCGTGCGCCAAACACCTTGTCCGACAAATAGCCGCCTAGCAAAACGCCCAACGGCCCGGCCAGTTCGAACAGGCTGCCGATGATGCCCGATTCCGCTGCGCCGGTGCCGAGCTTTTCATTCACGTACAGCGGCGACCAAAACAGGATGAGATAACGCGCCGGTTTGAGGAGCAGATACACCGCCGACAACAATTGCACCATGCGGTTGCTCATCACCTGCCAGATGAGCGGCCACGTGCCTTCCTCGGCCTCTTCTTTTTGGACGTCGCCGGTGAGCACTGCGCGAGCCTCGCCCTTGTATTCCTCAATGGCTGGCAGCCCGACATCCTGCGGTCGGTTGCGCTGCAGCCAAACAAATAAACCCCAAATACATAACAACACTGCTGCCGGTACCCAGAACGCATAGCGCCAGCCGAGCATGCCCCAGAGCGTTTGGACGGCCTGTTGGTTGACTTTCTTTAATCGTTCCTCCACCGGCTTGGGCGAATCGCTGGTGGCATCCCGGTTCTTTTTCTTTTCAATTTGTTTTTGCAGGTCTTCAGCCCGTCGTTTCAAGGCGGCGTCCTTCGACTGTAGCGCGGCTTTCAAAGACTCATCAAAACGCGGCTCATTCAGCGCATGCAACCCCCGCAGCGCGGCGGCTCGGGCATGGACATTTTGTTGCGCGTCCTGAAACAATCCGGCCAACGCGTCTGCCGCTGCGGTTGGGGACAGCGTCGTTGCATGGGTGATGAGTAACTGACCGTGAATGACCTCAGCGGTTGCCACATCGCGACCTTGGCTGGTGGCGACTTTTATTACCTCAGCTAGAACCGGCGGTTGCCCGGGCTGATATGCTGCCAGCCGATTTTGCCCCCCCCACTCGATGGCGAAACCGGCCAACGCCGAGGCGATGACGCCGCCCAGCGCGTAGTTCGTGCACCAAAAACCCATCATCCGACCGCGTTCTTTTTGCGCGAAAAAGTTACCGATGTTTTTCGTCAAAGGCGCCCAACCGGTCGATTGGCAAACGCCTTGGAAACAAAACAGAATGCCCAGCATAATCACAAGCGACGACGCACCCATGAAAATCGCCGTCAGCACCGAGGCCATCATGCCGTACAGGATGACGCGCCGCGTGCCAAAGCGGTCACCGCACATGCCCCAGGCAAACTGCCCCGCCGCGTAGGCCGCCGCGTAACTGAAATCCATCCACGACATGTCGCCCAAGCTCAGGCCCAGCACCTCCGGCCGCGCAAGATCCACCTTGGCCACCGCGAAAGATTTGCGGGTGAGATAAAAACCGGCATACGCGAGCCAAGTGATGAAGAAAATTCGCCAGCGCCAGTGTTTGTATAGCGCGTCCTGCTCGTTGTGAGAAAGGTCAGGCATGCGTAAGCTTAGGCAGGCTTGGGTGAAAGGGACAGATTCATTTCGCCGGCCACGGCGCGGATGGCGGTCAGCAGCGCATCGGTGTCAGCGGGAAACAAATGGCCGATGTGGCCGATACGGAAGCAGTTGGCCTTCGTCACTTTGCCGGGATAAATAACGAATCCTTTTTCGTTGAGGCGATTGTAAAATTCATCGAAATCAAAATCATCCGTGGGATACAGAAACGAAGTGATGATGTGCCCCTGCAGATTTTCCGGCACGAATTCCGTGAATCCCATCGTGCGCATACCCGCCACGCACGCATCGTGATTGGCGCGATATCGCGCCGCTCGCGCGGCGATGCCGCCTTCTTCGTCCAACTCGCGCAACGCCTGTGCGAAGGCAAGTAGCGTGTGAGTGGGTGGCGTGAATCGAAATTGGCCGTTGCCCTCCAAGCCGCGCCATTGGGCGGTGAGGTCGAGGCTGATGGTGCGGGCGTGGCCTTCGGTGGCTTCAAGCAATTCGCGCCGACAAATCGCAAAGCCAAAACCGGGCACGCCCTGTACGCATTTGTTGGCGCTCGAAACAAGGCAATCAAGTTGGCTTCCGGCAAAGTCAAACTCCAACCCGCCAAATGCACTCATCGAATCGACAAAATAAACGCAGCCGTGTTCCTTCGCCAACGCGCCAATCTTGGCGATGGGGTTCATAATGCCGGAAGTGGTTTCGCAATGCACGACCGCCACATGCGTGAACCCTCCCCCGCCCAGCGCGCCCTCGATGGCGGCGAGGTCCGGCAATTTATTTTCCGCGCTGCGAATGGCCTCGGCGGCAATGCCGTGACGCTCGATGATTTTGAGAATGCGTTCGCCGTACGCGCCATTGATGATGACGAGCCATTTACCGTCGGGCGGCGTGATGGAGGAAATGACCGACTCGATGGAAAACGTGCCGCTGCCCTGCATCAGCACCGCCTCCCAACCGTCGGCTTGCGAAACGCCGGCGAGTTGCAACAGGCTGTTGCGAAGGTCGCGAATGACGCGGATGAATTCCGTGTCGCGCGAGCCGAGGTCGCGGCTCATCGCGGCTTTCACCGTGCGACTGGTGGTCAACGGGCCGGGGGTGAAGAGGGGTTTGTCTACCATGGCAGCGAAAATGTTTTCACATTGGTCATGTATTTCATGGATTCAATAACGCCTTCCTTGATACCGAGGCCAGAATCTTTCACGCCGCCGAAGGGCGAAGACTCGATGCGATAACCGGGGACGGCGTTGATGTTCACGGTGCCGGTGCGAATGCCTTTCACGCAGGCGAGCATGGCGTCCATATTGTTGGTCACAACGCCGCAGGAAAGTCCGAAGGCCGTGCCATTGGCAAAGGCAATGGCGTCATCCAAATCGCGTACGGAAATAATTGGCGCGAGTGGACCGAAGGATTCCTGCACAACCATCTCCGCATCGCGCGGCACATTCGAGATGATGGTGGGCTCGATCTGCGCACCGTTGCGATTGCCGCCAGCCAACACACACGCGCCGGAAGCTACGGCTTTTTCCACGCGCGACTCCAGCAATTTGGCGGCCGGTTCGTCGATGACTGTACCCACGCGCGTGGCGTCATCGGCTGGGTCGCCGCAGGGATACTCCGCCACCTTCGCCACAAATGCCTCGGTGAATTCGCCGAGCACAGCCTCGTGAATGAGCAGTCGTTTCACCGCCGTGCAGCGTTGGCCGGAATTGCGAAAGCACCCCTCGGCGGCGAGTGTGACGGCGAGGTCGAGGTCCGCGTCGTCAAGCACGATGAGCGGTGAGTTGCCGCCCAGTTCAAGGCAAAGTTTTTTGTAGCCCGCCGTGCGTGAAATCGTTTTTCCGATTGCCACGCTGCCGGTGAAGCTTACCAGTTCCACACGGTCATCGGCAATGAGCGGAGTGACCACTTCATCCACCGACCCAACAATCGTACTGAGCATCGCTGGCGGCAAGCCCGCTTCGTACAGCAGCTCGGTGAAACGCAGCGCAGTGAGCGGCGTTTTTTCCGAGGGCTTGAGAATCACAGGCGCGCCCGCCGCGATGGCCGGCGAAAGTTTGTGTGCCACTTGATTGAGCGGATGGTTAAACGGCGTGATGGCCGCCACCAACTTCAAGGGCTCGCGGGTCGTGAAAATTTTTCGAGCCTGCCCTTGGGGTGAAATATCGCACGAAAAAATTTGCCCATCGTCCCGCAGTGCCTCCATCGCTGCGAACTGTAGTACATCCTGCGTCCGCCCCACCTCGTAACGCGTCTCGCGCATACACAAGCCCGTTTCGCAGCGGATAAGCTGCGCAAATTCCTCCGCGCGTTTACTTAGCAGCGTGCGTGCTTTGGTTAAAATTTCATGCCGTGCCCAGCGCGTCAATTCGACCGCCTGCGTCGCGGTCAGCGCGCGCTCCAGCCCCGCGCCATCCACCTGCCGCACGCGCCCCGCCACCTCGCCGGTGTACGGATAAATTACATCGAGTAAATCTCCGCCCGCAGCTTTGCCGGCGATGTAGCTCGGCAGTTCCAGAATTTCAGTTTGTTTAGTTACGCTCATAATCAGAATCCATTACACACAAAATCAAACACATCAAAATTACGCGGGTCGTCCGCCGCTTTGGCGGTGTACTCGGCATTCAATGGACTGGAAAAAATAAACGGCACCATCGTTTCAAACCGCCCGCCGTGCGAACGCAGTGGCCGGTCGAGCTTCGAAAGGTCGTGATATTCTGGACTACGACCCAGCACGGTGTCCGCCGCGCTCATCACTATGAGGTCGCCGATTCGGTCAATGGGCAGTTCCAGCGCCTCCGCTGCGTCCACCTTTGTGAGTACTTCTGTCACGCCATCGAGCCCGCGCAGCCACTCACCAATTTCCTCCGCGCGGTTTGTTTCGGAGAGATGCACCGTCACGTACGAGCCCAACGCGCCGTGGTGCACCACGTACGGATCGGTGATGGGACAAATCACTATGTGACCGTCGCCAAACTTTTCGCGCAACTCGTCCTCCACATAAATCACGCGCGGCGTTCCATCGGCGTGGCACTTGGCATTCATCCCGTGGTCAGCGGTGATGCCCAACCGGCAGCCAAGATCCGCCAATCGGCCGAGTTGTTCATCCATCGCCTCGTAAAATTCCAGCGCGCCCTCCTCTTCCGGCGCGTATTTATGCTGAATATAATCCGTCAGCGACAGGTACAGAAAATCCGCGCGGCCCGCTTCCACCAAAGCCGCGCCCGCGCGCAGCACATACACACTCGCCTCGCCACTGTATATAGGAGGCGTGTCGCCCGCCAACGCCTCCACGTCGCCAATGCCATGCGTTGCCTCGCGCGTCTCGGCGGCTTTCTCGGCGGAAAACGCCATGCCCGTCACGCCCTTATCGAAGAGCCCCGGCGACAGCAAATCGCGCAGCTTTTCTTTAGCCGTCACCATCGCCACCTTGCGCCCCGCGCGCGCGGCTTCGGCAAGGATGGTGTCGCACCGCAGAAAATCCGAGCTGTTCATCATTACCTCCTCGCCCGTGGCCGGGTCCAAAAAGAAATTCCCGCTCAACCCCGTCACCTCTGGCGGCGCACCCGTCACGATGGCCGCGTTGTTCACATTGGTAAACGAAGGCAATGCTCCGCGCGCCACCCCGCGCCACCCGTCCTTCAAAATCGCCGCCAACTGCGGCATTCGCCCTCGTGTTAGTGCTACATCCAGATACGCCTCTTCGCACCCATCCACACACACCACCGCCACTGGTCCTGAAGGCAGCCTATAGCTCCGTCCATTTATAGAAAAATCCGCCATGTCAATACGCGCCACGGTGCTCTCGTCGCCCAAAATTCGCAATGAGCATTTGCGCAATTATATTGATGTTTTGCGCAGGAACGATTTACTGGATGGGCATGGCGGGGAAACAGAAAAAGCGGCGTCGGGTGGCGTTGTTGGTGCAGACGACGAGTGAGTGGCATCGGCAATTATTGCGGGGCGTGGCGGATTATGCGCGTGAAAACGGGCCGTGGGATTTTCACATCGAACCACGCGGACTGTTGGAGACGATGCAGTTGCCAAAGGGTTGGCGGGGCGATGGGGTTATTCTGCGGCTGGTGGACCCCGCGCAGGAACGGGCTATTCGCCGCCGCGGTTTGCCGGCGGTGAATGTGTCGTGGCAGGGAGAACACAGCCGCGCCATCCCACGTGTTTCCTCTGATGAATCGGCATGTGCGCGGTTGGCGGCGAGCCATTTTGTGGAGAAAGGGTTTCGCTCGTTCGCTTACGTGGGGCCGGTGGGGCAGCCGCGATACGCGGATGTGCTTGGCGCGGAGTTTGCCATCGCTACGCGCGCGGCGGGTTTTGAGTGCGTCACGTTTTCCGGCAAATCGAGGGAGCATCGTCAGCCCTTGCATCAGCAGCGTCAACGGCTGGTCGACTGGCTGCACGGCTTGCGGCACCCAACGGCACTGTTGGTTTGGAATGGCGAGGTGGGGCGCGAAGTCATCGCCGCGTGCAGTGCGAACGGGCTGCCCGTGCCGGACGACTTGGCGGTGCTATGCGCCGAGCACGATTCGGTGATGAATTCCTTGGCTCCCGTGCCGATGTCAAACATCGACCAATCGCCGCTGCGCGTGGGCCGCGAGGCGGCGGCGTTATTGGATCGGCTGATGTCCGGCCGCCGCGCGCCGGCTCGGCCCATTCACGTGCCGCCGGTGGGCGTTGTGCAGCGGCAATCCACCGACACAGCCGCGGTGGACGATTCTCTCGTGGCCAATGCACTCCGCCACATTCGCGCCCATGCGCACGAGCCGTTGAAGGTGAGTGATTTGCAAAAGGCACTGTTCGTGTCGCGCCGTTCGTTGGAGCATCGGTTCACCCAAGCCCTTGGCCGCACGCCCGCCGTTGAGATACGCCGTGCGCGGCTGGAACACGTTCGGCGATTGCTCATCGAAACTGATCTTCCTCTCGCCGTCATCGCCGAGCGCACGGGCTATCAACATTTGGAAGTGATGGTGCGCGCGTTCCAACGGCAATTCGGTTTGCCGCCGGGGCGCTTTCGGCGGGAACGATAATGGGGAGTTTATGAACACATATTTTTCTGATGAACAGGATTAGAAATCTTCATCCTGAACATCGTGAATATCTGTGTTCAACTATGCTTGTCTGTGTATCCCTATACGGGCACACTTTGCGCATCTATGAAAGCATTGCGTATTTTCCTGCTGTTGGCATTGGTATCACAAAGCCTCGTTGCGGATTCAAAAACCAAGCCGCTCAACTTTGTTTTCATTTTGGTCGACGATCTCGGCTGGGCGGACCTCAACTGTTTTGGTAGTTCGTTTTACGATACACCAAACTGCGACCAGTTGGCGGCGAGCGGCATGAAATTCACCAACGCCTACGCCGCGTGTCCCGTGTGCAGTCCCACGCGGGCGAGCATCATGACGGGGCGCTACCCCACGCGCACGGGCGTGACGGATTACATCGGCGCGGCAGCCGGCAAGGCGTGGCGGCGTAACACGCGGCTGTTGCCGGCGGTTTATACACGGCAGTTGGAGTTGAAGGAGTTGACTCTCGCTGAAGTGCTGAGGGGCCAAGGCTACGCGACCTTCTTCGCCGGCAAATGGCATTTGGGTAACGAAGGCTTCTGGCCGGAGGACCAAGGGTTTGATGTGAACCAAGGCGGCATCCAGCACGGAGGCCCTTGGGGTGGCAAAAAATATTTTTCGCCCTATGGAAATCCGCGCTTAAAGGATGGCCCTGATGGTGAGCATCTGCCCGACCGCTTGGCGAATGAGACGGTGAAGTTCATGGAGCGAAACAAGGACCAGCCGTTTTTTGCGTACCTGTCTTTTTACTCCGTGCACACGCCGCTCATTTCGCGCGAGGATTTGAAGCAGAAATATCTCGCGCGAAAAAAGAAGCGCGGGCTCGAGGCCAAGTGGGGCAAGGAGCACAACCGCAAGGTGCGCCTCGTGCAGGAACACGCGGTGTACGGCGGCATGATCGAGGCGATGGATTTGGCGGTGGGCAAGGTGCTCGATGGGCTCAAGCGGCTGAAGCTCGCCGAAAACACTGTGGTGTTTTTCATGAGCGACAACGGCGGGCTATCCACCAGTGAGGGGCATCCCACGAGTAACCTGCCTCTACGCGGCGGCAAGGGCTGGATGTACGAGGGCGGCATTCGCGAACCGATGATGGTACGCTGGCCGGGTGTCACCAAGCCCGGCAGCGTGTCGGCTTCACCCGTCATCAGCACAGATTTTTTCCCGACCATCCTTGAGCTGGCCGGCATCAAACACCAACCGCCGGCACGTATTGATGGCGTAAGTTTCACCACCGCCCTGCGCGGCAAGCCGCATGATCGTGGAGCGATATACTGGCACTACCCGCACTACGGCAACCAAGGCTGTGCTCCCACTGGCGCCGTTCGCGAGGGCGACTGGAAACTCATCGAGTGGTACGAAGACGGCAAGCTGGAGTTGTTTAATTTGAAAAAAGACATTGGTGAGAAAAGCGACCTCGCAAAAATGCATCCGGACAAGGTGAAAACCCTCGCTGCGCAACTCGCCAAGTGGCGCAAGGACACCAGCGCGAAAATGCCAATGCCGAACAAAAATTTTAACCCCAATAAACGCGAAGGACGATAAATTGAAAATTAAACTCATCCTCACCCTGTTCCTCATCACCTCCCACGCGTGGGCGGAGTTTCGCGCCGGAGCGGCTAAGGTGGATATCACGCCCAAGGTATGGCCCGTGCAGTTGGTGGGTTCCTTCAGCGAACGCCTCGCCGACAAGGCGCATGATCCGCTGCACGCACGAGCGATTGTGTGCGATGATGGCCAAACGCGGGTGGCGATTGTGATCGTGGACAACTGCCTCATCGGCCGCAATTACCTCGACCGCGCCAAGGCGCTTGCCGCCAAGCGAACGAAGGTTCGCACCGACCGCATCCTCGTCGCCGCCACGCACACGCACACTGCGCCGCCGGGTAAGGATCGCCGCACCAATCGCGATGACGCCGCGCATCGTGCTTATTTCAAACAACTCGTCGCAGGCATCGCCGAGTCCATCGTGCGCGCAGAGAAAAATCTCGTGCCGGCCGAAATGGCCCATGGCGTAACGCTCGTGCCGGAGGAGATTTTTAACCGCCG
Source organism: Verrucomicrobiota bacterium (assembly GCA_028872685.1). Classification (GTDB taxonomy): domain Bacteria; phylum Verrucomicrobiota; class Verrucomicrobiia; order Limisphaerales; family UBA1100; genus JACNJL01. The sequence goes on from JAPKEI010000068.1 coordinate 8,900, forward strand.
TTGGCACATGCAACCCGGCGGCATCGCTGTAAACCCCTTCGGCAGTCCGAACGATACCGTGCGCATGAACCCGCCGCGCAATCTCATCGAACGCCCGGCCGGCCCGACTGATCCCGAGGTACATTTCATTTCATTGCGCAGCACCGATGGCCGGCCGATTGCGTTGCTGGCCAACTACTCGCTGCACTACGTCGGCGGCGTGCCGCAAGCCACCATCTCGGCGGATTACTTTGGAGTCTTCGCCGGGCTAATCGAAAAGTCGCTCGGCAAGGGCAAGAATTTTGTCGGGCTGATGTCCAACGGCACCAGCGGTGACATCAACAACACCAGCTTCCGCGTCTCGCGCCCGCGACAGGAACGCTTTCAACGCATGAACGAAGTCGCCAAGCTGGTGGCTAATCGCGTGCTCGCCGCGCACCAAAAAGTGCGATTCCAAAAAGACATCACCCTCGCCATGGAGCAGACGCTGTTGACCTTGAAAAACCGTCAGCCCACCGCCAAGGAGATCGCCTTTGCCAAAGCCGTGCTCTCGGATCAACCGCCCAACCCACTGCCGCGCTTGGCCGAAGCCTACGCCCACCGCACGCTGGCGCTGGCCAATGGCCCACGCGAAGAGGAGATAGTTTTACAGGCGCTGCGCCTTGGCGAGGTGGGCATCACCAGCATCCCATGCGAAGTGCTCTGCGAAATCGGCCTCACCCTCAAAGCCAAAAGCCCGCTGCCGCAGGCCACCTTCACCATCGAGCTGGCCAACGGCCACAACGGCTACCTCCCCACCCCCCGCCAACACGCCCTCGGCGGCTACGAAACGTGGATGGGCACCTGCACCCTGGAAATCTTGGCCTCCGAAAAAATCAAAAAAACGCTGCTGGGGATGCTGGAGAAAGTGGCAAAAGAGAATTAATGAAAATTCTCGGTTTATCGGCATTCATTATTTTTGCGGTTGTGGTTTTTGGGTGCTTCGACAATGCGAAGAAACCAGTCTCGGAGAAGGCGAATCAAAATAAACCGCGCGCGCATCCCCGAAAACTTGCGTTGCCGGGGACGGGCCGGTTGGCGTTTCACAGTTACACGGCGTACGATTTGGATGATGAGGGACGCAGGTGGCTGGATGGGCGTATTCACATCTGCGATTTTCCGGCAGACACGGCCACGACGATTCCGGAAATCGAGAAGCACGTGATTCACGCGATGAACCCGGCCTTTTCGCGCGATGGCGCGAAGCTGGCGTTTATGGCACTCCCCATCGGCCCCAAGTACGGTGCTGAATGGTCGACGGCGTTTGACATTTTTGTTTACGATTTCCGGAGCGGCGAGTTGATCAACGTCTCCAAGCAAGCCGACTTGGGGGTTTCGATTGATGAAGATCCGGTCTTCACCCCGGACGGCAGCTCGCTCGTTTTCAAGCGCGACCGAGCGGACCTTTGGAAGATCGGTTTGAAATCGTTTCGAGTCGAGGCGATCACCACTGACGGCAAGCAGCGCGAGGAATCCGGCCCGCGGATTTCCCCCGACGGAAAATGGATTGTCTATTGGAGCGGTGACGGAGCGGTAGCAGACGTGTATCGCATCCCCATGACAGGTGGCCCGGCGGAGTTGCTGGCCGGTCTGCCCGGGATTCAGGAAATGTTTCCGGTGTTTATGGACAACCGCCACTTGGCCTACACGCGGTGGACATCCGCCCAACAGCACGACGATGAGGTTTACTTCATTGATTTGGCAACCGGCAAGCACCGGGCAGCCGCCTTCAATAGTACCAATGGCGCAAACGATTCCGACCCTTTCGCGATCGACAACTGGGTGGGGTTTTCCAGTAATCGCAAGGAAAATGGCAAAGGGGGATGGGATCTGTACTTGGGCGATCCGGCATCTCCCTCCCCCATCTACCTGCGCCGGCTCAGCACGTCTCGCCACGATCTGGGCGGCACCTGCACGCCGCACACAGTTGGGCGCAGAAAATGAATTGCCTGCAGGCCCCCGGCAATCCATATGCTGGACAGGGTCGCTGACTATGATTGATTGAAATCTGCTTTGAGGATAGAGTTCTTTTTTGCACACGAATTATGCGAGTTGTTTTTTGTATACTAATGTTGGCCGGCTTTGG
>JAPKEI010000069.1 GCA_028872685.1 Verrucomicrobiota bacterium
CGCCCACCGACTCGCAAAAGGGTGCCATCGGGCAATGCGAATTGCAGGCCGAGCACGTAGTCGGAGGTGACTCCATATTTAAGACTGCGTGGACCTCCTGCGTTGGTGGCGATGTTACCACCAAGGCTGCAATCCGCGCGGCTGGCGGGGTCGGGCGGATAATATAATCCCTTCGCCTCGGCTTTGTTTTGCAAATTGGCGGTGATGACGCCCGGCTGAATGACGGCCACAAAATCGTGTTCATTAATTTCCCGAATGCGGCGCATCCGCGCGGTGCTAAGCACAATGCCGCCGCGCACCGGCACGCAACCGCCAACGTAGCCATAGCCCGCGCCGCGCGGGGTGACGGGAATTTGATGCCGATGGGCAAACCTCAAAATGGTGCTAACGCTTTTGGCACTGCGCGGGAGGGCCACGGCTTCGGGTGTGCCGGTGACAAACCATTTGTCGCCGGAATGCGCGGTGAGTGTGGACTCGTCGAGGCGCAGTTCTCCGGGAGCAAGTTGGCGTTGGAGGCGTTGCCAGAGTTTAGGGTTCATCCGATTCAACCGAATTAATTAACGCGCGCGCATCGTCGTATTCGTTTTCGGGAACCTGCACACGAATGCCGCCGGTGGCAAGCGAGTAACCTTCCATGCTGAACGCCGCTGCTTCGCCCTCGACGGTGGCTTGGAATCCGGCGGTGCGCAGCCGAGCACAAACCAACTGCGCCTCGGGCCCGCTGAAGGAGGAGAACACCGTGACGCGGTCCATGTATCAATTGGAGCGTCCGCTCTTGGGCGGGGTGCGATTGTTAGTGGGAGGTGGCTTGAACAATAAGCCCCGTGCATTGAGGTTACTGGTGAGGATGGAGAAATTTCCGGCGGCACTGTTGAGGTTGGTCATGAGCTGGAAAAACTCCATGCGCAAAGCATCGTCCTTGAGCAATCCGCCAGCGAGGCCCTTACCGGCTTCCAGCTCGGTCACGATGAGGTCTGCGTTTGCGGTGAAATTCTTGAGGCTGGAGGTGACTGCGGCGACGTCCTTAACGATGACGTCGATACTGGTTTGGTTGGTAGCGATGGTGGCCTGTAACTTTTCCGTGCTGATTTTAAGACTTGCGGAAATGGCGGTGAGATTGGTGAAAACCCGGCTTACCATCGGGGCGTTGGTGGCGATGAGGGTTTCCAAATGGCTGGCGGAAGTATCGAGGCGTTTTGTGAATTGCGCGAAGTTGTTGAGGCTGACCTGAAGCGTGTTGGTGTTGTTGGCAAGCATCGTGTCCACGCGCGACACGGCGTCGTGAAATTTCTGCACGGTGAGGTCCACGTTGGGGGCGATTTTGGTGGAGAGATTGTCTGCAAAAGTGTGGATACTTTTAGAGGTCAATCGGAATTCCACGATGGCGGCGGTGAGGTTGGTGAGTGTTTCGGTGCTGAGTACGGTTTGATCCAGTCGATTGATGGCAGTATCGAGCGTGACCATACTGCTATCCACGCGCCGAATGAGCTGCTGCGCATCACGAGCAACGGTCATAAGGTCGAAGGGGGCTTCGCAGTCCATCACCGCGCCGGACTTGAGCGGCTCGCCTTTTTCCTTGCCGGGAATCGCAGCAACATACTCGTCGCCCATTAGTCCGGTGACATTGATTCGGAATTCCGTTTTGCTGTCCAAGGCATCCCAGTGTTTTTCAAAAATTTCCGTGTGAATGATAACACCGCGCCCATCATCGTTGAGGGTTACTTTATCAATCACACCAATTTTCACTCCGCTCAGTTGAATGGGCGCATCCGCGATGACCGCGCCAGCGCTTGGTGAGCGCAGTTTGAGCGGGATTGTTTTGGTAAGACCAAGGCCGGTCTCGCTAAATTTGAGGGTCATCACTGCCGCCAACCCCAACAGCACAATCACGAACATGCCTACTTTTAATTCTAAACGAGTCGCACTCATTACATCACCCCCTCCTTTAGGTTTGCCTCGCCGTTCACGAATCGGCTGACCAACAAATCTTCCGAATTAAATACCTCCTCCGCAGTAGCGTCCAGATAAACTTGTCCATCGCGCAGGTAAATTATCCGCTGCCCAATTCGGCGGGCGCTGCGCATGTCATGCGTGATGATGATGGACGTAATATTAAATTGATCGCGCACACGGAGGATGAGCTGGTCAATACTGTCGGACACCACAGGATCAAGCCCCGTGGTGGGCTCGTCGTACAAAATAATCGCCGGCCGATGTACAATGGCACGCGCGAGGCCAACGCGTTTGCGCATACCGCCGGAGAGTTCTGAAAGCAATTTGGTTTCCACGCCAGGCATTTCCACGAGGCGCAGCATTTCCGACACGCGCTGTTGGATTTCAGCCTCATCGGTCTCGCCCGCGCGGCGTAGCGGGAAGGCGATGTTCTCGGCCACATCCATGGAATCGAACAGGGCTGCGCCCTGAAACAACATCCCAAACTGCCGGCGAACGGCGAGCAATTCACGCTCGGGCATATTATTAATCTCCACGCCCCGCACGCGCACGGTGCCCTCATCGGGCATGAGCAATCCGATTAGGTGTTTTAGCAACACACTTTTGCCCGTACCGCTACGGCCAATAATGGCGAGGCTCTCGCCCTCTGCAACTTTGAATGACACATCGTGCAACACGGTGTTATTGCCAAAACTTTTGCTGATGTTTTGTGCCTCGATCATCAGGGATAAAGAATTCCGCGCAATAGCAGGGTGAGGAAAAAGTTGCTGACGAGGATGGCGATGCACGATTGCACCACAGCCTCGTTAGTGGCGCGACCCACGCCTTCCGCGCCTTCGCCGCAGTTGAGTCCGCGATAACAGCCGACCAATGCGATGATGCCGCCAAAGAAAAGAGCTTTGATGCAACCCAGCAACACGTCTTGTGTGTCCACATAAAAGTAAAGGTGACGCAGCCCGTACGAACCTTCGAGTCCCAGCACTGTGATGCTCAACAAATATGCCGCCGCAATGCCCACCCCCCAGGCGAGCACCGTGAGCAAGGGCATCGCAATAACTGTGGCGAGAAAACGGGGCACTACGAGGTAGTCCACTGGATGTGTGGCCATAGTTCGGAGAGCGTCAATTTGTTCGGTCACTCGCATCGTGCCCAGTTCGGCGCTGATGGCGGCGCCGACGCGACCAGCCACCATTAAGCCGGCCAGCACGGGCCCCAGCTCGGTGATCATAGCCACGCCCACCACAGTGAGGGTGGCGTTGTCCATTTTCATTTTGTGAAACTGGAAAAATGTTTGCGCGCAAAAAACCATGCCGGTGGAAGCACCGGTGGTGAGTACGATCACTTGAGATTTCCAACCGATGAAGTGGAGTTGTTTGATAAACTCATCCCAGTGAAGGCGCACGGTAAAGAGGGAACGAAACACCTCACCACCAAGAAGCACAATGCTTCCCAAACTAGTGACGAAACTGGATGCTCCTCTCTCGGCGGCGTGTGTGGACACCCTTCCCCCTTTTGGATTGCCGCCCCCACGGCGCAAGCGAAACTATTCGCTAGCAGACACCGTTTTCTCTTCGGTCTCGGTGGAAGCTTTTTGTTTAAAAGTCAACTTATCGTCCTTGGCGGATACTTTGATGGGTTCGCCCCCAGTCAAACTTCCGCGCAAAATTTCTTCTGCCAGAGGATCTTCAAGGAAGCGCTCCACAGCTCGCCGCATCGGCCGCGCGCCGTATTCGGGGTCGTAGCCTTTTTCCACGAGCAAGTCGTGCGCTTTTTTGTTGAGCACGAGATCGATCTCTTTTTCCTTGAGGCGCTCGGTTACCTTGTTCAGCTCGAGATCCAAAATTGTGCCCAGATCTTTTTTGACCAGCGCGCGGAAGACAATCACGTCGTCCAAGCGGTTTAAAAATTCCGGACGAAAGGCCTTTTTGGCTGCGTCCATAATCAACTCGCGCATTTTTTCATAATCGACTTCATCACCCGAATTATTGAAACCAATGGCTGTACTTTTCTTGGCGCTTTCTGAGCCCACATTACTGGTGAGCAAAATAATCGTGTTCCGGAAATCCACCTTGCGCCCCTGGCTGTCGGTGAGTTTGCCCTCCTCCAAAATCTGGAGCAGCATATTCATCACGTCCGGATGGGCTTTTTCGATTTCGTCAAAGAGGACCACTGAGTATGGCCGACGCCGCACTTGCTCGGTCAGTTGGCCGCCTTCCTCGAAACCAACGTAGCCCGGAGGTGAACCGATCAGGCGCGAGCTGGCGAATTTTTCCATATACTCGCTCATATCGATTTGGATGAGCGCCTTGGAATCGCCAAAAAGTTGTTCTGCAATAGTCTTTGCTAAAAGCGTTTTACCCACGCCAGTGGGGCCCATCAGGGCAAAAGCGCCGATTGGCCGCACAGGATCTTTGAGATCCGCCCGCGAGCGGCGAAGCGCTTTACTGAGAGATTCCACCGCGGCGGTTTGGCCAACAACCACTTTCTCCAGCTCCTTTTCCATATTGAGGAGCTTCTTGATTTCGTCTTTCTCCATCCGTTGCAGCGGGATGCCGGTCCATTTGGAAATGACGTGCATGATGTCCTCATCGGAAATGACCACCTGCGTTTCCTCGCTGGCGGCTTTCCATTCGGCCATGGTCGTCTCAAGATTTTCCTTGGCTTGCTTTTCTTCGTCGCGCATCGAGGCCGCGCCTTCAAAATCCTGCTCTTTAATGGCCGTCTCCTTGCGGGTCTTGATCTCGTCAATGGCGGCCTCAAGTTCCTTAATTTCTGGCGGACGCGTCATCGCTTTGATACGCGCACGCGAGCCGGCCTCGTCCATCACATCGATGGCTTTGTCCGGCAAAAAACGAGAAGTGATGTAGCGATCGGAAAGTTTCACGGAAGCCTCCACCGCTTCATCAGTGATTTTGGCTTTATGATGCTCCTCATATTTAATGCGAAGCCCCTTGAGAATCTCGATAGCTTCCTCGATGGACGGAGCTTCCACTTTCACATTTTGGAAACGGCGTTCCAACGCGGCATCTTTCTCGATGAACTTGCGATACTCGGTGAGTGTGGTGGCACCAACACATTGCAACTCGCCGCGACTGAGCGCGGGCTTGATAATGTTACTCGCATCCATCGTGCCTTCGGCAGAACCCGCACCCACGATGGTGTGCAGTTCGTCGATGAATAAAATGACATTCTTCGCGCGGCGAATTTCGTCCATCACCGCTTTGATGCGCTCCTCGAATTGCCCGCGATACTTGGTGCCGGCCACCATCAACGCGAGATCCAACGTCACCACGCGGCGATCACGCAACAGCTCGGGCACGTTGCCCTTATTGATTTCCTGCGCGAGCCCTTCCACGATCGCGGTTTTGCCCACACCGGCTTCGCCTAGCAACACGGGATTGTTCTTCGTGCGACGGCAGAGAATTTGAATGACACGCTCGATTTCGTCTTCGCGACCAATCACCGGATCCAGTTCGCCTTTGCGGGCGATCTCCGTCATATCACGGCCGAAGGCGCGGAGGGCCGGCGTCTTGTTGCCTTTTTTGCCGCCGCCTTTGGTTGGCGCGGTTTCGCCTTCCTCATCCATCTCATCCTCGCCCACTGCGAAGTTGGGATCGAGTTCCTTCAAAATTTCCTGACGCGTTTGCTCGATGTCGATGTCCAGATTCTTGAGCACGCGTGCCGCCACGCCTTCGCCTTCGCGCAGGAGGCCGAGCAAAATGTGCTCCGTGCCCACGTAAGTGTGTTGCAGTTGCTTAGCTTCTTTGGAGGCGAGGTTGAGGACTTTCTTCACGCGCGGTGTGTAAGGAATGTTGCCTACCTGTTTTTGATCCGGCCCGGTGCCAACTTGTTTCTCGACTTCCAATCGCACGGTCTCGAGGTCCAGTCCCATTTTTTGCAACACGTTGACAGCGACGCCCTGGCCGAGCTTGATGAGCCCCAGCAACAAATGCTCGGTGCCCACAAAGTTGTGGTTGAAACGGTCCGCCTCTTTGCGCGCCAATGCCAGCACCTGTTGGGCGCGTGGCGTAAAATTGCTCATTCCTTCGTCACTCATTTTCTTGGAAAATTTTGGTTGTTTTCGCCGGTTTTGTCGAGCATTCCCGATGCCAACTTATGCCCAAATGAGCCCTTTTTTCCGGCCCAACCGTTTCATTAGCCATTTGACGGCTTATTCCGGCAGTTTCAGCCCTTTTACCTTGCCCAAATGTTTGCGCAATAAATCCGCGCGATGGAGGTCGCGCTCTTCACCGGAAAGTTTTTCCCCCACCAACTCCTGCATATGCGCAGGCTGAGAGAGCAAAAATAGCTCGTCCAACATCGGCGTAGTGAGCCCTTTGAACAACTCCAACTTCACGCCCAAACGCAGCAGTGACAACTGGTTCATCGTCTCCTTGCTGCTCACAATATGCGCGTGCGCCAACGTACCATAAGCGCGGCCGATGTGATTATATAACTCCTTGGCCTTCGTCCGCAGCAAAGTTTGCCTCGCGTTTTCTTCGTGCTCGATCACCTGCAAAACCACTTTATGAATGCGCTCGATGATGTCCGCTTCGCTTTCGCCCAGCGTCATTTGATTACTCACCTGAAACAAATGCCCAAGTGCCTCTGTGCCTTCGCCGTACAACCCGCGCACCGCGTGGCCCAGCTTGGTAACCGCTTGCACGATCTGATTTACTTGATCCGTCAGAACCAATCCCGGCAAATGCAACATTGCGCTCACCCGAATGCCCGTGCCGAGATTCGTCGGGCACGCGGTCAGATAACCCAACTGCGCGTCAAACGCGAAATCCAGTTTCTTCTCCAAGCTCGTGTCAAACTTGTCCATCTTTTTCCAAACCTGCTTCACCTGCAACCCCGGCAGCAACGCCTGCATCCGCAAGTGATCCTCTTCATTGATCATCACGCTCAACGTCTCATCCTTGCTGAGCACCAACCCGCTGCCCGCACCCTTGGCCGCATGCTCGCGACTGATGAGATGCCGCTCCACCAACAGTTGTTTGTCCAGCGCCTGCAACGGCTCCATCGATTCCGAAAACCCTCCGCGCATCAGCGAGGCCGCCGCGATGGCTGGCTGAATAAATTGGCACGTCTCCACCCGACTCGCCTTCTTCGCGCGCCCCGGAAACGGCCGCCCCGTCACATTACGCGCCAAACGCACGCGGCTCGATAGTACCACGTGATCCTGCGGCCCTTCGCAGGTGGATAAATCGGTCGTACTACTTAAAAATTTCCGCAATTCCATTAAGCCTCTCCTCCCTTCACGCTTTTTGCGCTCTTTGGTTTGGGCTCGAGCGGCTCCACCGGTTCTTCTGGCGGCACATCCAATCCCCGCAACTGATCGCGCACCAGCGCCGCTTGCTCGTAATCCTCCGTCTCGATAGCCTTGCTCAATTGCTTTTCCAATTGCTGCCGATGTTTGGTGAAATCCATTTCCTGCCGCAACGCCTTGGGCACCTTGCCCACATGCTGCGTGCCCTTGTGCATTTGTTTGAGCATCCCCTCTAAAGGCTCGGCAAACGTGGCGTAGCAATCGGAACAACCCAGCCGGCCACTCTTCTTAAAATCCGCCTGCGCAAACCCACACGCGGGACATTCCAGCTCACCACTACCCGACTCCATCTCCGAAGCCGCTCCCAGCCCCAGCAACAAATCCGCCAGCGCAAATCCTTTCGGATCCGTCACCCCCTGTTCCTTGGCGCATTCCTCGCAGAGATCAATCTTCTTCATCTGACCATCTACAATCTCAGTCAAATGAACCGTGGCCTCATTCTCACAATCTGGTTGGCAACATTGCATTGTTTTAATATATCACAAAATTTCCGATCCCGACGCATTTGTCAGGGCGTGGTAAGCTTGCATGAAAGCTTTGGTGTGTTTACCGGGGCGGCCAGAGCCGATTTTTCGGCCGTCGATTTTTACGACGGGCACCACTTCAGCAGCGGTGCCGGTGATGAAACATTCGTCGGCGTTGTATAAATCGTAGCGGGTGAGGTTGGGTTGGGTCACTTCGACGTCCAATCCCTCGGCCAATTCCATAACCACATTGCGCGTGATGCCGTGCAACGCGCCGGACGCCAGCGACGGCGTAAACATTTTGCCGTGCTTGAGCATGAAAATATTGTCGCCGGTACATTCGGCCACATAACCCTGCGAGTTGAGCATAATGGCCTCGACGCAACCGGCGTTGGTGGCCTCGATTTTGGCGAGAATGTTGTTGAGGTAATTGAGCGATTTGATGGCCGGATTCACCGCGTTAGTGTGGTTGCGCGTGGTGGGTACGGTGACAATCGTCAGCCCTTTATCATAAAACGCCTTGGGATAAAGCTGGATGTTCGCAGTGATAATGATCACCTGCGGATTGCTGCAGCGATTGGGATCGAGCCCCAGCGTACCCGCGCCGCGCGTGACCACCAGCCGGATGTAGCCATCGTGAACTTTATTGCGGCGGCACGTCTCCACCACCGCCGCGCACAGCGCCTTATGGCTCATTGGCAGTTTCATCAAAATCGCTTTGGCCGAATAAAATAGCCGATCGATGTGTTCCTCCAGCCGAAACACGCGGCCGTTGTAAGCGCGAATGCCCTCGAACAATCCATCGCCATAAAGCAGCCCATGGTCGAAGACCGACACTGAGGCTTTAGCCTCATCCACAAATTTTCCGTTAATATAAACCTTCATCGGTCGGCGGAGAGTGCCGCAAGGGAGGCGGCGAGGCAATCCTTCAGTCGGCAACCCTTCCATCCTTCAGCCTAACAATGCGCTGGGCCGCAGCAGCCACCACGTCGTCGTGCGTGGCCACCAGTAGCGTGAGGTTGCGGTCGCGGTGCAGTTGAGCGAGCAGCGCGATAATTTCCGCCTCGGTGCCGGTGTCGAGATTGCCCGTTGGTTCATCGGCTAAAATAATTTCCGGTTCATTCATCAACGCCCGCGCGATGGCCACGCGCTGTTGTTCGCCGCCGGAAAGTTCCGTGGGCAAATGCGTCATTCGATTGGCCAGCCCCACGGCATCCAGCAATTCCCGCGCGCGCGCTACGGCTTTGGTTTGAGGCGCGCGCTGCACCTGCGCGGGAAGGTAAACATTTTCCAAAGCATCCAAATCCGGCAACAAATGGTACGCCTGAAACACAAAGCCGATGTGAAGTCCTCGAAAAATTGCCGCCGCTTGGGGCGTTTGATGTTGCACCGATTTTCCTTTGAAAATAATTTCCCCCGCCGAAGGTGCGTCCAACCCGCCGAGCAATTGCAACAGCGTGCTCTTGCCCGAACCGGAAGCCCCCTGCAACGCTACAAACTCGCCGCGTTCCAACGCGAGATCAACGTCAGTCAGCACCGTCAACGGTTGGCCGGCCATTTGATAGGTCTTGCTCACTCCACTGGCATTTAAGACAGCTTCACTCACTGCGCAATGCCTCCACCGGCCGCAAGCGGGCCGCATTCCAAGCCGGCAATAATCCGGCCACCAAACAAATCAAGACGGACACTCCGCAAATCACCACGAGATCCCCCGGCACCACTTGCGCGGGCAGTTCGCGGAAGCCATAAAGTTTTTCGGGAAACAACTCCACATCGTGCCCACGCAGGAACCCCAAAAACTGGTTGCGGTATTTCAGCACCAACAATCCCATCGCAATGCCCATCCCCGTGCCCAAAACGCCCACGACGGCACTTTGAATGAGAAACACAAAACTCACTTGCCCGTTGCTGGCACCCAACGCTTTGAGCAGACCGATTTCTTTGGTTTTTTGTACGCCAAAAATAATCAGCGAACTCGCAATGCCAAACGCCGCCACCACCACGATAAAAAACATCAGGAATTGGTTGATCATTTTTTCCACCTGCACCTGCGCGAGCAGCACGGGATTGAGATCTTTCCAAGTGCCAACGCGATAGCCCTCGCCAAGCAATTTTCCCAACGCCGCTTGCTGCGGGTCGAGCTCCAGCGGATCGGTGGTTTCCACCCACAACATCGCCGCGCCTTCCTCGAGGCCGTAGAGGTCTTGCGCGTTGTAGAGGCTGCAGAATATGAAATCGTTGAGATCTTTTTGGCCCGCATCGAACACGCCGGCCACGATGTATTCCTCCGGAAAAATGCCCAACTCTTCGCCCGCCTGCTGCGACTCGCGCATTTCCTGAATACTCTTGGGCGAATGGATCAGCACGCGGTCGCCCACTTGCAGCCGAAACTCGCCATCCAACCGCGCGAAGTTGTAGCCAATCACCAGCCGATTGCCACGCAAGTTGAACTCGCCCGCCTCAAGATTATCCGGCACTTGGCTGACGGTTTTCATGCGCTCGGGATCCACGCCCAGCAACACCGGCGCATCAAAAGCCGGCGCACCGATTTTCGGATCGGTCTCCATCATCACTTTGCCGCCGATGATTGGGGAGACGCCAGTCACGCCGGGAATCTTTGCAATGCGATCAGACAGCGCCTCGTATTCCACAATCGGCCCGCCCAGCGGTCGCACGGTGAGGTCCGCCGAGAATTGGAAAAACGATTTCTTCAGTTGCAAATGAAAGCCGGAGAACACCGAAGTGACAATGATGAGCACCGCCACGCCCAACATCACCCCCACCACCGAGATGAGTGTGATGAAGGAAACCGAGGTGCGCTTGGGCCGCAAATAACGCAGCGCCAACGCAAACTCAAATGGCAACCATTTCATCGCCGCGAAGATATGACGACGATAAAACCGGTGCAAGGATTAGACATTCACATAGCCACCTTGGGTGTTGTCCGGCGGATCGCCAACTCGGTTCGCAACGGCTCGGCGGCCGGATAGCCGAAGAGCTTGGCGATAATCACCTCTGGCAGGCGCTGGATGCGAGTGTTGTGCCGCTCCACACTGTCATTGTAACCCGCGCGCATGAGAGCGACCTCGTTCTCGAGTGTGACTATCTGGTCGGCCAGTTGCTGGATCACCGGGCTAGCCTTTAGGTCTGGGCAATCCTCCTGCACGGCCAGCAGCCGGCTGGTCACTGACTTCTCGGCCAGCAGCAATTCATCGGCGGCGGCGGGGTCAAGGCCGCCTCCCA
>JAPKEI010000394.1 GCA_028872685.1 Verrucomicrobiota bacterium
ACGAATTTCTCAATAATTCAACCCGCCGCCACTTCCTCAGGCAAAACGCGATGGGCATCGGCGGAGTGGCGTTGGCGTGGCTGTTACAGAGAGAAAACCTGCTCGCCAAGCCAGTAAAGCCCGACCTCAGTACAGCGTCACACTCACTGCGCCCCAGACAACCCCACCACGTGCCACGGGCGAAGGCTATGATTTCCTGTTTTATGCAAGGCGGCCCAAGCCATTTGGATATTTGCGATCCCAAACCCGCGCTGACCAAATGGAATGGCAAAGATTTTCCGGAAAAAATAAAATACGACAACGCCGCGCAGGCGAGCAGCAAGGTGCTCGCCAGTAAATGGAAATTCAAAAAGCACGGCCAAAGCGGCACGGATTTTTCCGAAATCGTGCCCGGCTTTGGCTCCATTGCCGATGACATCTGCCTCATCCGCAGCATGCACACGGGCGTAAATAATCACGGCCAATCTATCCACGCTCTGAACAGCGGACGCACTGTGGCCGGTCGGCCCGCGCTGGGCAGTTGGCTCACCTATGGCCTCGGTAGCGAAAACCAGAATCTGCCCGCATACATGGTGCTGCGCGATCCAGCGAGTTTGCCGGTGCTGGGCACGTTCAACTGGTCAGCCGGCTGGCTGCCGAGCTTGTATCAAGGCACGATGGTGCGCGCCAAAGAACCGCGAATTTTGAATCTCAATCCGCCGGCGCACTTGAGCGGCAAACCACAGGAAAATTTTCTGGAATTTCTCGCTGAACTGAACCGGGATGGCCACCATCCCGGTGAACTCGATCTCGAAGCGCGCATTGCAAGTTTTGAATTGGCCGCCCGTATGCAGACCGCCGCTGCCGATGTGATGGACATCTCCGGTGAAAGCGATGCCACCAAAAAACTTTACGGCATCGATAACGCCACGACGAAAGATTTTGGAACGCGCTGCCTCATTGCTCGGCGCCTCGTCGAACGCGGTGTGCGTTTCGTGCAAGTCTTTACACGCAACCAGTTTTGGGATCACCACGGTAATATTATCAATTCCCTGCCCGCCTCCTGCAAAAAAATTGACCGCCCGATGGCCGCGTTGGTGAAAGACTTAAAAGGACGCGGTTTGCTCGACAGCACCGTCGTCCATTGGGGTGGCGAAATGGGCCGACTGCCCGTCGTACAAAACGAAAAGAGCCCCGGCCGCGACCACAACACCTACGGTTTCTCGATGTGGCTCGCCGGTGGCGGATTCAAGCCCGGTCACATCCACGGTGCCACCGACGAATGGGGCCATCGCGCCATCGAAAACGTAGTAAACCACTACGATTACCACGCGACATTATTACATCTCTTCGGCCTTGACCACACCCGCCTCATCTACAAACGCGCCGCCCAGGAACAAACCCTCACCGACGGCCAACCTGGAAAAGTGGTGAAAGAAATTTTGGCGTAATTAAAATCGCTTACCTGACAACACCACCACTTCCGAACCATCCGCCAGCACCACGCTGTCCGGTTTCCGCGTGAGCGTGCTGAGCCATTCGGAGCCGTACAATGTTTCCACATCTAAATCGAATCGCGCCAACTGGGCCGGACGCGTGCGCCACTTAGGATGGGCAACTTCATACTCCATCGTGCCGCCGTCGGTTTGCCGATTGTAGCCCCAATAGTGTTCGATGAAAAATTCCTCCATCGGATTCGGCTCGCGCCAAGCGCCCGTCGGCCGCGCGGCAATGCCTTGCCACTTATTGGCTTGTTGTAATTCGTATTGCGTTTGAGTTTCACTCACGGCACTGCGCATTGGAAGCGTTTGGTACGGCTCATTGTAAACCGCCCGCGCCACCCACTCGACAATGCGGTGCGGCGTCAGTTCAAGCAAAAACACCACTCCCCTCCGCACTTTGCCATCCACTTTACGTCGCACATAAAAACGCAAATTGATCTCCGGAAAATTCCGATGGCCCAACGCAGGCACCCCTTTCACCGTCAAATCCAGAAACTGAAATCCAACGAGGCTTACCCAATGCTCGCCGTCCCAAGGATCCAACTCCGTGCCCGCCGGCAGATGCGGCTCAAGCAACGCGGGATTCACCCGCCAATTCAGAAAAAGCAAATCGCGCCACGCGGCGGTGAGGAAAGGGCTGGGCATGCGCTCAGTATAAACATTCCGCGCGCGGATGCCAAAACGTTTGCCCTCGGCGGCGACACGGATACACTCCGGCCATGAGCGACACCGAGCCCCCGGTCTCCCCACGTTTGGCCAGTTACCTATGCCCGCCGCTGGCCATTTGGCT
>JAPKEI010000395.1 GCA_028872685.1 Verrucomicrobiota bacterium
GCAACCACCACCGTGGTGGCCGAGGTAAACTGCGAAGCCTGCGGCGCGCACAACCAACTCGAGGCCAACCAAACCTCCGGCGAATGCGCCTTCTGCGGCACGGCGTTTGTCCAACAACCGCAAACCGCCAACGTGCTGTGCCCGCAAGCGGTGCTACCCTTTGCCGTCACGCGCGAGGAAGGCCTCGGCCATTTCCGCGAATGGATCAACGGCCTGTGGTTTGCGCCCAACAAGCTCAAGCAATTCGCACGCGACATCAGCAAGCTCAAGGGCCTGTACATTCCGCATTGGACGTACGACAGCAATACCACCACCGATTACATGGGCCAACGCGGCGAACACTATTACGAAACCGAGCACTACACCGACAGCCAAGGTAATAGCCAAACCCGCCAAGTGCAGCACACCCATTGGTATCCCGCCGCCGGCCGCGTGTGGGTGAGTTTCGATGACATCCTCATCCCCGCCAGCGACACGCTCCCGCGCAAGTATGTGGACGAACTGGAACCGTGGGATCTACCTAATCTCACCCCCTACGCCGACGAATACCTCAGCGGTTTCCAAAGTGAAAGCTACACCACCGACCTACGCGGCGGCTTTAACCTCGCCAAAGATAAAATGGCGCCGGAGATCGACAGCAAAATTCGTTGGGACATCGGCGGCGACGAGCAGCGCATCCTGAGCAAGACCACTTATTATTCGGACATCACTTTCAAATACATCCTGCTGCCGGTATGGATCAGTGCCTATCGTTTCAAGGACCGGAATTTTCAATTCCTCGTCAACGCCCGCACCGGTGAAGTGCAGGGCGAACGCCCGTACAGCTGGATCAAGATCACGCTGCTTGTGTTGTTCATCATCGCATTGATCGCCACAATCGTGTATTTCGCCAACAAGTAAGTGAGCGAAAAAACTCCCGAGCGCCCATTGGGCTTTTGGTCCGCCACCGGTGCCGTTATAGCCACCATGATCGGCGCGGGCATCTTTGGCGCCACCGGCGGCTTCGCCCACGAGCTGGGCACGGACACCAACGTGCTGCTCGTTTGGCTCTTCTGCGGCCTGCTCGCGCTGACCGGCGCGCTTTCCTTTGGGGAACTCGGCGCGATGATGCCCCGCAGCGGCGGATGCTACACTTACAACCGACATCTCTATGGCAACACCGCTGGTTACTTGAGCGGCGTGCTGAGTTTCCTTCTCGCCTTTGTGGGCGCGGCGGCGTTCATCACGCTTTTGCTCGGCGTGTACGTGCAGGAAATCATCCCTGGCATTCCGCCCGCCGCCACGGCCTCGGCGGTGGTGCTGGTCTTCACACTCATCCACTCCATCGGACTGCGCGAGGGAAATTGCGTGAACAATTTTTTTACGATTTTCAAAGTGGGCGTCATCCTCGCCTTCATCGTCGCCGGCTTTCAGGCGAACGTAGAGCCCACGGTGAATCCCGCCGCAACTAATCCTGGCGTGTTTTCCGCGCCCTTCGCCAGCGCGATGCTCACGGCGAGCTTCGCCTATCTCGGCTGGGAAACTTCGTCGTGGATTGCCGGCGACATCCGCGATCCCAAACGCAATCTGCCACGCTCGCTCATTGCCGGCACGGTCTTTGTTACCGTGCTGTACCTTTTGCTCAACTCCGTTTTTCTGCGCGCGCAATCGGCCTCAACGATGACCGGTGAAATCGAAGGCATTGGCCTACATGCCACCAAAATTTTATTTGGTCCGGCCGGCAGCCAATGGTTCAACTGGATGGTTGTTGTTTTATTAATTTCCACCACGAGCACCATCTTGATGGTGGGCGCACGCCTCGTGGCCTCCATGGCGCGCGATAGCCAACTGCCCGCCATGCTCGGCCGCCCCAGCCCCACGCGCGCGCCACAAAACGCACTCATCCTGCAAGCCGCGCTCACTCTCATTTTCATTTTCGCCGCTAACTCCGTGGGCAGCGTGGGCACGATACTCGATTACATCGGCCTACCGCTCACACTTATTATGGGCGCAACGGTGGCCGGCGTTTTCGTGCTGCGCAAGCGTGAGCCCAAAACCGAACGCCCCTTCCGCGTGCCGTTGTATCCGGTCACGCCGCTGATCTTTCTCGGCCTCTCGGCTTGGATGGCTCTCTCCGCCATCACCCAAAACTGGAAAACGGCTGCCGCCTCAGCCGCCACCGTCCTCATCGTGTGGGCGCTGAAACCGGTGCTCACGGGCGGGGAGGCTTCCTCGTCGCCCGATTCATCCCAAAACCATTGACGCCCGCCATTCGCTGACCCCAT
>JAPKEI010000070.1 GCA_028872685.1 Verrucomicrobiota bacterium
ATGGACTCGGTGGTAATGCCTTCTGCCTCGGCGAGGGTTTGGTGGACGGTGCGCCGGTCGAAGGCGGTCATCGGGTCCATTTCCACTACTTCACCCCAGCGACGGGCCTTGTCGGCGGCTTCGTTGGCTTTCTTCACGAGTTCCTCGCGGTTCTCAGTGCGGTAGTTTCCGACGTCGACGGTGACCTTTGGCGCTTCCTTGTCCTGCACAATGAGCAGGCGGTTGGTGAGGTATTGCAGATCACTGAGCGTGCGGCCCTGGCGGCCGATGAGGCGACCGGGATCATCCTCGGTGTTCACGTTGAGCAGGCTGCCTTCGTCCATGGGGGTTTCCTCCACGGTGGCATCAAAGCCAAGGCGGTTGAGCAGGTTTTCGAGAATGCTTTTGGGTATAGTTGACATGGTCATAAGTTTCCGTCTTTTCGTTTTCGTTTTTTTGTGGGTTGGATGACTTCCACCACGTTTTCGGCCTCCGGTTCTACTTTAGTCATCTTGGTCTGTACGATTGTCAGCACATTTTGCGCGGTCCAATAAAGGCACAGGCCGGCGGAGGCGGAGTAAAGGATGAACACAAACATGAGCGGCATGTATTTCATGACGGCCTGTTGGGCCGGATCCATGCCGGGTGAAGGCGGTTGTAGCCGCATTTGCAAAAACATCGTGGCCGTCATGAGGAGCGGCATGATGTTGATTGGGAAACCGGCGATTTCCATCACGGTGTCGGGCGAGGAGAGGTCGGTCACCCAGAGGAATTCCGCGCCGCGCAGCTCGATGGCCGTGCGGAGCATGGTAAAGAAGCCGAAGAAAATTGGGATTTGGATGATCATGGGCAAACAGCCGCCCATTTGGGCGAGGGGATTTACGCCAAACTTTTTGTAAATCTCCATCATCTTCATGTTCATCTTCTGGTGATCACCCTTGTACCGTTCGCGGATGATTTTTATTTCAGGCATCATCTTGGCGTTGACGGCGGCCATTTTTTTCATGGACCGAAGGCCGCGCGCGGTCAGCGGCCAGAAGACGATTTTGATGAGCACGGTGATGGCGATTATGGAAAGCGCGTAGGAAAGGCCGACTCCGTTGAACCAGGTCATGAGCAGCAGCAGCCCCTTGGCCACCCAGCCGAACCACCCGCCAAAATCCATGATGCCTTCGAGCTGATTGCCGTGTTCCAGGCCGATGGATTCCAACCGTTTGAAATCCCGCGGGCCGACATAAACCGTGAAATTATTCGTCACCGACTTACCGACATCGAGCGACGGCACGTCCCACACAATGGCCGTCTCGAAGGCCTTGCGATTGGGTTTCTCCTGCGTAGGCACGAGCAGTTGATGCGCCACCAGCATTTGGCCGGGTTCTTTCGGCATGGTCACCTGAGTAAAGAACCGGCTGTATGCGCCCGCCCACTCCACGTTGCCCTGTCCGTGGGTGTAATTATTGCGCTCGCCCTTGCTGCCAAAACACATGCAGCCCCCGCGATAATTTTGGAACCAATCGGGCCCCACAGACACAGGCTCCGCGCCATCAGACCACATGAGGCCGAAATTCAAGCCCATCATGCGCGAAGTGCTCTCCGGCTCCGCCACGGAACCGGATACCAAATAAAACCCGCTCTCTTTCATGTAGGCTCCGGAGGCGTTGCGCAACACCACCTCGGCTTCCAATTGATAATCTTCCTTCAGGCGAAAGGTCTTAATCACCTTCATACCACCGGAAATAACCGCCGTGGCACGCACGGTTTGGTCGTCCACCAACTCCAGTTTGTACGGAATGGCATTGGTTTGATAGGGGCGTGGCGAACCAGGTTCGTGCTCCGGCTTACCGATGTTTGGCTGCAACGCGAGCAAGGGCAGCAGTTTGCCGGTGTTCTTAAGCGCTACAGGATTCACCGCTCCATCGGTTTCAACCTTATCGCGGAACGGCCCGCCGTCCGAAAAGGTAGGTCCAACCTCTTTGGGGAATTGCAGCAGATCCACTTGCTTCACCCCGCCGCCCAGCGAGGTAAAGGTAAACACCGCCTTGTTACTGGCGTTGGTGAGCGAAAGGGTGGATTCCTCCGGAACGGGAATCTCCACTACCGGCGGCGCGGGTTGATTGGTAGTAGCCGGTGTGTTGGTCGAAATCGTTGGTGAATTGGTCGGAGCCACCACGGGCGTGTTGGTGCCCGTTTGCACCACTTGATTAGTGCCCAACGTGTTGGTCCCCGCTTGCGTGACCTGATTGGTACTCGTGGCATTTTCATCCTCCACCGGCGGGCTCATCTTGATGAGCCCTAGCTTCATAGCCAGCGGCATGCCACCAAGCATCGCTAACACTGAAACAACGAGAATGATTTTTCCGGTACGATCCATGAATTAAATTTTTGCTTTCACTTGCCCTTGAACTTGTGGCACGGGGTCATGCCCGCAACCGCCCCACGGATGGCACCGGCCCAATCGCCTCAAGGTGAGCCAACTGCCGCGCATTGCGCCGTGGGTTTTGACCGCTTCCATCGCGTACGCCGAACAGCTCGGCTCGAAGCGGCAAATGGTTCCGCCTGCAATCATCGTGAGCAACGGCGAAATGGCCCAGCGATAAAACCGCAGCAGCGCGAGTAGGATGAATTGCAGTGGGTTCACTAGTTAGAAATTAATTTTGCGGAACGCAGGATGGCCAAATAATCCGCCTCCACTCCCGCGAAGGATTGGCCCACCAAGGAGCGCCGGGCGATGAGCACCATCTCCACCGGCACGCGCAGGGCGTGTTGGTGCAGGCGGAAGCATTCGCGCAGCAGCCGCCGCGCGCGGTTGCGGATGACGGCGTTTCCAAGTTTGCGAGTGGTGATCACGGCGAATCGGGAGGGGGTGTCTTCGGGAAGCTCGAGCCAGTTGAGAACCAGCCCGCCTTGTGCCAGCCGACGGCCTTGGCTTTTGAGCCGCGCAAAGTCGCGTCCTTGTCGGATGCGCATCGCGCGGGTCAGCCGCAGCCGAGCCGGCGCCCCGGGGTTCATCAGAGTTCCGGGGTGAGTCGAGAGCGGCCCTTTTGTCGACGGCGCTTGATGATGCCGCGGCCCGCTTTAGTAGCCATACGCGAGCGAAAACCGTGTCGGCGCGCTCGTTTCAAATTTGAGGGTTGGAATGTCCGTTTCATGAAATCAGCCTAAATTCAGTCAAAAATGTCGTTTTACACCCAGAATGCATCGGGGAACGGCGGAGATTGCCAGTAATATTCAGCCCTGTCAAGAGGGCAAAATGCAATGGTGGGGACATAGCAGTATGTCCCTACCCTCACCCCAGTATTTCACAAATAAGGTCAAAAGGACCTGTTTTTTCATCAGTAATATCAAACGCACCCGCCAGTCTTTCCGCCGCCATATCGGCATCGGCCTCCGTGCGCGCGTGGATTCGGCAGAGGGGCCGGTCGATGGCTTCGCCGGGCTTAAGCATTTGGTCGAGGCCAACATCGGGTTGGATTTTTGCTTCCTTCGTTTGGCGGCCGCCGCCGAGGTCGCGCACCACTTCGCCAATCACCCGCGCATCGCACGTGGCGAGGTAGCCTTTCCCGCTCGCGAGGAATTCCCGCACGACGGGTGCAGTGGTGTCCTGTTTGAGTTTCGCTTCAAACGCGGCCAAGTCCGCGCCTTGGGCGGCGAGCAGTTCGTTGAACTTTTCGCGCGGGCGGCCACTGGCAAGTTCGGAGGCGGCACGTTCGGTATCGCAGCCGGGGAGTTGGGCGGCACAGGCAATAACCAGTTCCTCCAAGTCCGCGGGGCCATCGCCCTCCAGGCAAGCGATGGATTCCTTGACCTCCAGCCAATTGCCGGCGGCGCGGCCGATCGGGGTGTCCATGTCGGTGAGCAGCGCGGTGGTTTGCACGCCGCATTCAGTGGCGAGGTTCACGATGGATTTCGCCAACGCGCGCGCGTCATCGCGGGTGTGCATAAAGGCAGCCGCGCCGAACTTCACGTCCATCACCAGCGCATCCAAATTCTCGGCCAGTTTTTTGGAAAGGATGCTGGCGGTAATGAGCGGCACCGACGGCACGGTGCCGGTCACATCACGCAGCGCGTAGAGCGCTTTGTCGGCGGGAGCGATCTCGGCGGTTTGGCCGCCGAGGGCCACGCCGATTTCTTGCACTTGGCCAACGAATTGTTCCGCCGAAAGTTGAGTGGTGAAGCCGGGGATGCTCTCGAGTTTGTCCAGCGTGCCGCCGGTGATGCCAAGGCCGCGGCCGGAAATCATCGGCACGCGATAGCCGAGGCACGCAAGCAGTGGCGCGAGTGGCAGCGAAACTTTGTCGCCCACGCCGCCGGTGGAATGTTTGTCAACGATAGGGCGGTCATCATCGGGGAATTCGAGCACCGCGCCACTGTCGCGCATCGCCAGCGTGAGCGCGCGGGTTTCGGCCAAGGTCATCCCCTGAAATTGGACGGCCATCAAAAACGCGGCCATTTGATAATCCGGCACGGAGCCATCGGCGAAGGCGGTCACGGCATCGGCAATGGCTTCTGGCGAGAGTTCGCCGCCATCGCGTTTTTGCTCGATGAGTTTTAGAAAGTCCATGCGTTTGCCATGCTGCCGGCATCTTGTCGGCAGGATTGAGGTGGCCGATGGTCAACGATCTGCCGGCAAGTGCCGGCAGCACATTTTCAGTCCACGCGCGTAGCGTAGCCGGTGAACTTGGTGGCGGCAATGGTGGCGTTGTGGCCGCCGAAGCCGAAGGAGTTGCTGAGCGCGGCGTTGATTTCCATCTCGCGGGCCTCGTGGGGGACGTAGTCCAAATCGCACTCGGGATCGGGGTTGTGCAAATTGATGGTGGGCGGCGCGATATTGGTTTGCAACGCCTTGGCTACGAGAATCATTTCCACGCCGCCGGCGGCGCCGAGCATATGGCCAGTAGCGCCTTTGGTGGAGCTGACGGCAATCTTGTCGGCATGATCCTTGAAAACGCTGCGGATGGCTTTGGTTTCGCAAATATCACCTTGCGGCGTGCTGGTGCCGTGGGCGTTGATGTAGTCGATGTTGTCGGTATCGAGCCCGCCGCTGCGCAGGGCCATCTTCATACAACGCGCCGCGCCTTCGCCATCGGGCGCGGGGGCAGTGAGATGATTCGCATCAGCGGTGTTGCCGTATCCGACGATTTCACAATAAATTTTCGCATCGCGCGCCCTAGCGTGTTCCAACTCCTCGAGCACGAGCACGCCCGCGCCTTCGCCCATCACAAAGCCATCGCGTCCAATATCAAAAGGACGTGATGCGGTTTTGGGTTCGTCGTTGCGGGTGCTCATCGCTTTCATCGCGGCGAACCCGCCCATCCCCATGGGCACCACGGCGGCTTCCGCGCCACCGGCAAAGATAGCTTTGGCGTCGCCCATCTTTATCGTCCGCCACGCTTCGCCGAGCGCGTGGGTGCTCGTGGCGCACGCGCTGCACGTGGCCATATTTGGCCCGCGCAATCCGTAGTAAATCGAGAACACACCCGAGGCCATATTCAAAATCAGCATCGGAATGGTGAAAGGCGACATCCGGCCCGGGCCGCGCTCGGTGAGGACGGTGTGTTGCGCTTCCTGCGTGCCGAGCCCGCCGATGCCGCTGCCGATGAAGCTGCCGATTTGGTCGCGGTCGAGTTCCTCAAGATTCATTCCCGAATCTTCGAGCGCCTTCCAGCCGGCGTAGATGCCCAGCTGAGTAAAGCGATCGGCGCGCCGCACTTCTTTAGCGTTTGGAAAAGCCGGGGTGGGATCGAAGTCTTTGATCTCCGCAGCGATTTGGCAGGCGAATTCGCTGATGTCAAACGAGGTTACACGGTCGATGCCGCATTGGCCGGCGATGACGTTGTCCCAAAACGTTTCCACCTCGCAGCCGAGCGACGAGGCGACGCCCGTGCCGGTAACCACCACTCGTATGCCTGTTTCACTTCCCATTTTTATCGAAAATAATTTTTGCGCAAAAAAATGGGCAGCCGGAACCGTGCTGGTCCGCTGCCCAAAATGGTTGCGGCGGTTTAGCCCTGAGATTCCTCGATGAACGAGATGACGTCACCCACGGTGACAAGCTTCTCCGCTTCTTCATCGGGGATTTCGTTGCCGAATTCCTCTTCGAGGCCCATCACCAGTTCCACTGTATCCAGCGAGTCCGCACCGAGATCCTCGATGAACTTTGCCTCCGGCGTAATTTGCTCGGGCTTCACGCCCAGTTGTTCCACCACGATTGCTTGAACCCGGTCCTTAATGCTCTTTTCTTCAGACATATATATTTGCTCCTAAAAGGTGCGTTGCTTGTCAGCCAATTCAAGCCAAGCGTCAAGCTCCGAGTCGGGTTTTTTTATTCACAAAAAAAACGCGCAAGGGGACATCACATCACCATTCCGCCATCGACCGTCAGTACTTGGCCGGTAACATAGCGCGCCGCAGGGCTGGCAAGGTACAAAGCCGCGCCCGCTATGTCGTCCACGACGCCTAATTCACCCATCGGGATTTTGGCTTTGATGGCGTCCTTCACTTTGTCGCTGAGCTCATCGGTCATGTCCGTGGCGATGAAGCCCGGCGCAATGGCGTTCACCGTCACACCGCTCTTGGCCAGTTCTTTGGCACAACTTTTGGTAAACCCAATCAGCCCCGCCTTGCTTGCCGCGTAGTTGACTTGGCCCGCGTTACCAATGAGGCCGACCACCGATGCGATGTTAATAATACGCGCGCGGTCCGCCTTGCGCAACGGCCGCGCGAAGGCTTTCGTCAGCGTGAACGCGCCTTTGAGATTTGTATCCAACACCGTGTCCCAATCCGCCTCGCTCATGCGCATCAGTAAACCATCACGCGTGACGCCGGCGTTGTTGACCAAAATATTGATGCCGCCGGTGTCCTCCAAAATTTTTGCAACCGCTGCTTCCACCGCCGCCGTGTCGCCCACGTCCACCGCCACCGCCCAGCTCTTGCGACCCAGCGCCGCTACTTCGTCCGCCACCGATTGCGAGTTGGCTTCTGTGCGCGAAATGCACACCACATCCGCGCCGGCCCCGGCAAACGCCAGCGCAATCGCGCGACCAATCCCTCGGCCCGCGCCGGTGACTACTGCAGTTTGATTTTCAAGTGACATCGTGTGTGGTGAGTAATGTTATTCGCTCAAAGCCGCAACCGTTTTTTCCAGGCTCGGCACATCGGCCACGTTGTGCACTTCAAGCCCGCGATCAATACGCCGCATAAAACCGGTGAGCGCCGTGCCAGGGCCGAGCTCGATGAAGCGGGTGAATCCATCATCAATTAAATGCCGGATAGACGCCTCCCAGCGCACGGGCGAAGTCACTTGCTCCACGAGCCTCTGCAAAATTTCTCCCGCCGTCGCGTGCGGTTGCGCGGTCACGTTGGAAACCACCGGCACCGCTGGTAGATTCAAATCCACCTCGCGCAATGCCGTCTCCAATTTCGGGCACGCGCTTTCCATCAAGCGCGAATGATACGCGCCGGCTACCGGCAAAGGCAGGGCGCGTTTGGCCCCGCGTTCCTTGGCCAGCGCGCAGGCTTTCTCGATGCCCGCCGCTGTGCCGGAAATTACCAATTGTCCCGGGCAATTCAAATTCGCCAGCTCCACCTCCGCCGCAGCGCACACCTCGCGGGTGGCGTCTTCGTCCAAACCAATCACCGCCGCCATGCCGCCCTCCGTCGCATCACACGCCTCCTGCATAAACCGTCCACGCTGCCGCACCACCCGCAGCCCGTCCTCAAAGGTCATCACGCCCGCGGCCGTGAGTGCCGTAAATTCCCCCAACGACAACCCCGCTGCCGCCTCGAATTTAAAACTGGGAGCTTGAGTTTTCAGCACTTCCAACGCCGCCCAGCTCACCAGAAAAATCCCCGGCTGCGCATTCTCCGTTTGCGTCAGTGCCTCCTCCGGCCCTTCAAAACAAACTTGTGTGAGATCATACCCCAACGCCTCATCTGCGCGCGCAAACAAATCCCGCGCCACCGGAAAGGCTTCCACGAGGTCCTGCCCCATGCCCACCACTTGAGCCCCCTGCCCCGCAAACAAAATAGCCGTCTTCGCCATGCGCGAAGGCACTACACGCAAAGCCGCTATCAAAGCAAGTTTCAGTTTGAACCACCTTGAAGGTAGGATGCGCTGCCTCCAGCGCGCTGCGCCGTTTACTTTTGTTTCGCCGCGTCAAGACGCTGCTTGAGTCTGCCGAGTTCCTTGTCCCGGTTGTGCAAATAATCCTGTTGGGCGCGATAAGCAGCGGCGCGTTTTTGAGTGATCGCCTTGTAGGCGGAATCGTTCTTCAACTCCTTGCGAGTCGCGTCACGTTTCTGCTTGATGGCGTCGTCGGAGACAAACAACTGGGGATAATCGGCCTCAAGTTTGCGTTGGGCAGCTTCGGCGGCCGCGGTGAGTTTCTGGTAGGCCGGATCATTCCGATGCTTTTGCCGGGCCCGCTCGAGAGCGGCCTTGCTCCCGGTGGCTGGCCCCTGATCGATGGCTGGATTTTGTTCCACAAGAAAGGCATCCAGCGCGCGGTTGGCGCGGTACGTGGCGAAGAGGGTCTCCTTGTAAACGGGGTCCTCGGCGTGGAGCTTCTTACGTTGCGCGGCAATTTTCTTGCGGAACGACTTGTGGGAACTAAACACCGCGGGGAAGCGCTTAACCTTCTCGGCATCGAGGACGTCCACCGTCTCCACCAGTTTGCGATAGACAGGATCGTTGAGGTGAAAACGCGCGAGGGTATTGCGCTTGCGAATCTCGTACTCGTCAGCGAGCGTTTTTTTCACGGGGAATTGGCCGGCGACCTTTTGGATGCGCGCCAAGTTCGCCTCGCGATCCCGATGCCGCCGAGCACTGAAGACCTGTACGTTGTCGAAGGACGCGCCGGCCCGATCCACCTGCAACGCAAAGTACGTGCGTTCCTGGTTGATGATCGGGTGCTTGGCGTAAACAAGATGCTCGGCATCGAGATGCGCCACCGCCTCGTCACCGATAAACTCAATTGTCATCGTGTACCACTTGCCGGGCTCAAAATTATACGCGCATTCGCCGTGGCGCATGGAAAACCACGGCCCTCGCTGGTCGGTCGCCGTTTGCAGGTAAAAGTGGTCGCGGCGAATGTGGATCACCGTGTTGTAGTGCCCTGAGGCACCGGTCACGAGGCGCAGATCCTTCGCGCCATCCTCGCCATCAAACCGAAAATCAAACCGCACCAGCGCGTCTTTGAAATTCGGGTCCTTGTAAAAGAGCCGCTTGTTTTCGCCGGCAATCTCGTTGCGGCGCAGCACACCTTTCTCCACCTGCCACTCCTTGTTGAAATGCCAGTGGCTGCTCACCTGCCCCTCGGAAAAGTGTTCACCAAACTTCAAGTTATGCGGCTCAGCCAGCAACGGCCGCGAGGGAATACGCGCGCCCGCTTGAGCCCGCCACTTCGTCAACCGGCCCTGCAAATCGCGCACGCGCTTGGGCTCATCCGCCGCAAGGTTGGTCTTCTCGGATGGATCCTTGGCGAGATTATACAACTCGTGCTTCCCCTTGCGCGCAGGATCGAAGAACTCGAGCAATTTCCAGTCGCCCACCCGGATTGCCCCACCGGAAACGCCGCCGAGAAAATGCGGCCGATCCAGCGGGTAATGCCAGTGCAACGCCTCGCGCTTGGGCGCAACATCGGGATTCCGCCACGTCTCGAGAATGGACACCCCATCCAGCTTCTGCTTCGGATCCGGTTGCACGCCACCGGCCTCCAGCAGCGTGGGATAAAAATCATGATTCACAACCGGTTGCGATGAAGTGCGACCGGCGGGCACAGCGCCATTCGGCCAACGCACAATCAACGGCACCCGAATGCCGCCCTCATACAGCTGGCTCTTGCCGCCACGCAACGGCCCATTCAATGTCACATTCACCTCTCCGCCGTTATCGCTGCTAAAAATGAAGATCGTGTCCCGATGAATCCCCAACTCGCGCAGCTTGCGATCGATCATCCCAACGCCATCATCAACGCTCTCCAACATCGCGGCCAGATGTGGATTGTGATGCGTAGCCCAGTGATGCCCGGCATCGCCTTTCAGCCCGGCGTCCTCACACAGATAACACCTGTCACGCCCGCTCGGCCCCGGCTTGTGCTTGCGACGATATTTCTCCACCAGATCTTGCCGGCCATTGAGAATCGTGTGCGGCGCAAAATGGCTGAGGAAGAGAAAGAATGGCTTGTCCTTGTTCCGCTCGATGAATTCCACCGCCTCCAGATTCAGCCGGTCCGTCAAATACTCACTCTTGCCCAAACGATTCTTCGGCAGGTCGACCCACGAGATCGGCTGTGTGCGAAACACGTACGGGAAAAAGTTCGCCCCGTTCCCCACACCCTTCACCTCGCTGCCCGTGTTCCAGCCAAAGCCATGGTCCGTGGGTCGCAGTTCGAACTCCGCCTCGTGATGTTTATAGCCCGTGAGATGCCATTTGCCCACCATACCCGTGGCGTACTCGTGCTTCGACAAAATCTCCGGCAACGTCACTTGGCTGACCGGCAGCGCGTTAGAGGAATTCGGCCGCAGATAATCGATGATGCCCACCCGCGCCGGATGCTGCCCCGTGAGCAACGCCGCGCGATACGGCGAACACACCGGCGCTGCCGCATACGCATGTGTGAACCGCACCCCCTCCTTCGCCAGCCGGTCCAGATTCGGCGTCTCGTTGAACCGGTTCCCATAACACCCCAGTTCCGCCCAGCCCAAGTCATCCGCCAGCACAAAAACCACATTCGGCCGCCGAATCTGCGCCGCGCCATCCAGGGTCAACCCGGCCAAGACAAATAAACAAATTATCCGATTCACGCAGGCTAGCCTCCCAGCCAAACCCACCACCGCAATCATCAAGAGAATCTGCTTCATGCCCGCCATCCTACGCCTCACCGGCACTGGTGTAAATGCTGTTGGG
>JAPKEI010000396.1 GCA_028872685.1 Verrucomicrobiota bacterium
CTTTGCCCTCGGGCAAACGGCGTGCCATACCACGGACGGTGTAGCCCATGTTGGATTGCCCACCCGAAAACCACACTTCTCCCACCAGCACATCACGAATGAGGACGGTTTCTTCACCACTGATTATCTTAAGCTCGCTGCCAGTGCTGTTAGCTTCCATGGGCTTGAGCCACACTTTCCAGTGACCCGTAGGATCGATCATGGTCTTCACTGACTGGCCGGCGAATTGAACTGTAACCACTTTTCCTACATCCCCTTTGCCCCAAATGGGCACCGGCAGTTCGCGCTGCAGCACCATGTGGTCAGAGAAAATTTTGACTGGGTGGATCGCAGCAGATACATACCCCGCGCATAAAAAGATAGAGGCTGCGACAAAAGCTCCTAATAATTTTCTCATGGAGAACCTACTTCTCCAACTTTGTAAGGAATGCGCGGCAAGAGAAGGCAACAAACATGGCAAGGTCTTTGTCTCCAGGGAGAACGATTACGGGAGAAAGGTCGGGCGGTCGAATTTTTTCGGCACGGATGAGGGCGGCTTCCATCGGAGTTTTGGCGGCGATAGCCTGTTCGCCGAGCAGCTCGATGGTGCGGGCGGCGTGAGTAACGATGATTAGGTTTTCGTGGGCGAGATCCTTAATGAGCGCGCGAATGGCGGGGTTGGGTATGCCGTTGCGAACGAGGGCGTTGGCGGCTTCAATACGCACGGCGGGCGATGGGTCCTCAAGTTTTTTATGTAGTAATTGCTTGGTCTGGAGGCTGAGTTTTTCGAGATTCGCAAGGCCGATAGCCCCCCAGTATCGGACACTGGCATCTTCAGCCTTAAGGTTTTTAACAAAGGTTCTTTCGTTGGCAGCACCAACTTGCGCGGCAGCTTTTTGAACGGGCGCAATATTCACCTTTCCACCCTGGCCCAGTTCCCAACCTGTTTTTTCACTAAACATTTCCCAGGCCTCGCTTTCGGGCAGGAAGCCGAGGTCGACGGTGTCGCGGATGTGTTTGCGATGGGCGGCGCGGAGGCGGTTGAGGATGGTCTGGTGTTTTCTGGAGTCGGCGAGGTTGTGGAGGTTTTGCGGGTCGACTTGGCAATCGTAGAGCTCCTCGGTCGCGCGCGTGGGGGCCGCGAAGTGCCATTGGGGTGCGGTCATTTTTTTCTCATCGGTGAGGCGATAAAACTCGTGGCGGATTTCACCGTTGTCGGGCCATACCGTCGGTTGATTGTAGCCGAGGTGCGGCATGTAGTTGCGAATGTAAAGATAGCGGCCATCGCGCACGGATCGAGCGAGGTCGCGCACTTCATCGACGCGGTCGCGATGGCCGAAGACGTACCGGCGCGGCCGCGTGTTTTTTGGGCCGAGGAATGGCTGCCCCTGCATGGCTTCAGGAATTGGGATGCCGGTGAGGCTGAGGACGGTCGGGGCGTAATCAACAAAGTTCACGAGGCGATCGGTGGTGGTGCCGGGTTTGCCTGGGGCGAGGTGTTGCCACTTTTTGGGGAACCGAATCATGAGCGGCACGTGCATGCCACTGTCGAGCAGCGCGCGTTTGTGGCGCGGCATGCCACTGCCGTGGTCGCTGTAAAAAAAGACGATGGTGTTTTCGGCAAGACCGTCGTCCGCGAGCTGTTGCAGGATAGCACCGACCTCTTTGTCCATCGCCGTGACGCAATCGTAAAAGCGCGCGACCTCGCGCCGGATGAGCGGCGTGTCCGGATAATACGGCGGCAACAGCGCCTTGGCGGGGTCATGTATTTCGCTGGGTGAAAGTTTGCTCTGCACCTCTTTTTGAAAACGCGCGTACGGCCACACCATCGTGCGGCTTTGATGCGAGGTCATCAGATTAAAAATACTGAAAAACGGCCGCGCTTTGTTGTCGCGCTTACGCCAATGCGCGGTAGCGCTGCTTTCGTCCCACGAGTGCTTGATGATGTCTGCGTAGTTGCCGGTATTATAATCCGTCTTCACGTTGTTGCTCGTGTAAAACCCACGCGCCCGCAACAGTGCCGGAAACCCGCGCATCGTTTTCGGAATCGCAAACCCCGACCGCATCTGCTGCGTGGAGAGCGAAGTGGGATAGCATCCAGTGATGAGGCACGACCGCGAAGGCGAACACACCGGCGCACTCGCAAACGCCTTCGTGTATCGCACGCTTTCCTTTGCCAACCGGTCAATATTCGGCGTGGTGGCGTACTTATCGCCATAGCACCCCAACGTCGCACTCATATCCTCAGCGGTAATCCAAAGAATGTTCGG
>JAPKEI010000071.1 GCA_028872685.1 Verrucomicrobiota bacterium
ATCTCTTTCACCACCCGTGTGGGATGCGTGTGAGTTAGTCGCTCGTGGAGGCCGTTGCGGTCGAAGAAAAGTTTTTCATGGTTCATGCCGAGCTGGTGGAGGATGGTGGCATGCCAATCTTGAATGCTCACGCGATCTTTTACTGCTCCAAAGCCTATATCATCGGTTTCGCCGTACACAGTACCGCCTTTCACGCCGCCGCCAGCCATCCAGTTGGTAAAGCCGCTCGGGCCGTGGTCGCGACCGGCCTTGGCATATTCACCTTGAGCCATTGGCAATCGACCGAATTCTCCACCCCACAAAATAAGCACATCATCGAGCAGTCCACGTTGCCGTAGATCACGCAGCAATCCGGCGGTGGGAAGATCGCTTTGTTTACAGGCTGCCGGCAATGAAGTCTTGATGTTGTCGTGGTTGTCCCACATTTGGCCTTTTGGATAAATTTGAACAAATCGTACGCCACGCTCCACCAATCGTCGTGCCATAAGGCAACGCTTGCCAAAATTATCCGTTACCTTCTCGCCGATGCCGTACTGCTTACGCGTAGTCTCAGTTTCTTTTGAAACATCCAGAGCCTCAGTAGCCTGCACCTGCATACGTGCAGCCATTTGATAATTGGCTATGCGCGAATCGAGCACATGCTGGTTAGGGCGCTCTGCCTTATGAATTTGGTCGAGCGCGTTGAGCAGGTTGTGCTTAGCAGCGGTTACGCCTGCGGGCTCCTTAAAATCCGGCTTGAGATGCAGCATCGGGGTGCCTTCACTCTTGATGGACGTGCCTTGAAACAGCGGTGGCAAATATCCACTCATCCAGTTTTCCACGCCATTTACTGGCAGTCGGTTTTGAGGATCAGCCAGCACCACGTAGGCGGGGAGATTCTGATTTACGCTGCCGAGGCCGTATGTGATCCAAGAGCCCATGGTCGGGTGACCGGGAAAGGTCTCACCACTTTGCCATTTATAACAAGCCGGCTCGTGATTTTCGTGCACGTTAAACATGGAGCGAATGACAGCAATGTGATCCATTTCCTTGGCTGTCTCCGGTAGCAGCTCGCTCACCCACGTGCCGCCTTGGCCATACTGTGCAAACTTCCAGTGGCTGCGCATGATCTGCCCCTTCATGCTGCGACCAGCAGGCGCGACCTTGGTAAATTCCTCAGGCGCATCTTTGCCATGCAATTTTTCCAGCGCCGGCTTGGGGTCAAACAAATCCACCTGCGACGGCCCACCCTGCATGCAGAATTGAATAACCGCCTTGGCGCGGGGCGCAAAGTGCGGCTGGCGTGGCTTGGTATCCGTAGGTAGAGCTGACTTGTGATGCGGCTCCGTTCCATACAGATCACGAGTCAATAGTGAGGCCAGCGCCGTGCCATAAAGACCGTCGCCCACGCGATCAAAAAATGTACGGCGATTGATTCCGATCGGGTTCATCATTAGTCAACGTACAAAAATGCGGCAGAATTAAACAACGCGTGGCACACCGCCGACAACGCCTTGTTGCGTTGGCCAGTTTCTTTTGCCGCCACAAATTGACGCTCCAGTTCCTGCATCGATTCAGTCATCCCTACCAGCTCTTTCTCTGATGGCGGTCGATTAACGATCTTGCGATACGCCAACCTAGTGGCCGCCTCGATGGTTTTGGCTTCCTTCTGAATCTCCGAAGCCAGCTTGCGCGACAGATCGTAAATCACTTTGTCATGCAATAAAAACAGCGGCTGCTGCACCACAGTGGAGTTGATACGCGTGACACAATTGGGGTTCATCGCCGGCAGATCGAACGTCTCCAACATCGTCATCATATGTATGCGGCGTTGGCGAATGTAAACACTACGGCGCCATCCCCCTTCCCCCGGCTTACCCGTGACATAACCTCTTTCACGCACCTGCACATCATCAGGCTTGCCTCCCAAACGGGTATTCAATCGACCGCTGATAGCAAGCAGTCCGTCGTGCAATTCCTCCGCATCCAGCCGCCGCATGCGCATGCGCGAAAGCCAGACGTTGTCGGGATCCTTCATCGCGGTATTTTTGGAATTAAGAGAAGATTGCCGATAAGCGGTGCTGGCACAGATGAGGCGGTGCAGATGCTTGGTGCTCCATTTGTTTTCGACCAACTCGATAGCCAGCCAGTCGAGCAACTCAGGATGCGTGGGCGCACTACCGAGCTTGCCAAAGTTATCGAGGCTCGCGACAATTCCCTGGCCGAAATGATGTTTCCAAATGCGGTTCACCCAAACCCGCGAGGTAAGCGGATGATCCGGCTTGGTAATCCACCGCGCCAACGCCAGCCGGTTACCCGTCTTGTTTTCACCCATCACTTTAGCGGACTCGAAGGGTTTTTCTGAAAACACCCGTGGCAATGCCGGCCTTACCAACGCCCCTGGGCTCCCCAGATTACCACGCAGGTTTACATAAGTCGGAGAAGATTCACCACGATCCCACAGCGCGCGAATGAGTGGCATAGTTTTCTCCTTTGCTTTCAGCTCGTCTATTTTCTTTTTCAACTCCTTGCGCTCATTTCCCTTTGCGGATGTGAACTTCTTCTCTAGTGGAGCCAGCTCCTCTTCCAGCTTCGCGTTGTACGCCTCAATAGGTCTGCGTTCCTCAGGCAATGACACCGCCAAATGCCGGCGTGTACTGCCGGCCCATTGATTTTTATATGGCTGTGGTGTCAGCCAGTTGTACTCATCATACGAAGCCTTAAAGATGGCTGCGAAAGAATAGTAATCACGCTGACTGATTGGGTCGTACTTGTGATCGTGGCAACGCGCGCATTCCATGGTCAGTCCCATCACACCACCGGCGAGAATTTGCAATTCATCGCCGATGACTTCAATTCGGTCCTCCACGCGGTTTACGGGATTAGCACTGGTGCCATCGGGGGCCATACGAAGAAAACCTGTGGCGACCAATTTCTCGATGACATTTACATCGATCGCCTCGGGATCCGAATAATCCACCAACTCATCACCAGCGATTTGCTCCACCAGAAAATCATTGTATGGCTTGTCGGTGTTGAAAGAGTTGATGACATAGTCGCGATATTTCCACGCGTAATCACGGACCATGTCTGCACTACGTTTGCCCTCAGAATCTGAATAGCCCGCTAGATCCAGCCAATGCCGCCCCCAACGCACCCCGTAAGCGGGCGAAGCCAGCAGCCGATCTACAACTTTCTCATAAGCCGTAGGGCTTGTATCTTTTTCGAACGCCACCATCTCCGAAGCCGTGGGGGGAAGGCCAGTGAGGTCATAGGTAACCCTCCGCAGCAAGGTGTGCTTTGATGCTTCGGGCGAGTAACCCAGTTTTTGAATGGCCAGCTTTCTTAGCAGAAATACATCGATGGGATTTCGAATCTTGGATTGGGGAATGGCAATCGTTGGGATGGTCGGGCGTTTCGGGGGCTGGAATGCCCAATGTTTACGAGCTTCGGGTTTTAACTTCACCGGCTTCAGCGTTTGCCGTACTTCCGGCGCCCCAACACTGATCCAGTCGCGCAGGGTTTTTAACTCGCTTGCACCCATGCGCTCAATACCGGCCATGCTAATGTTTTTATCTGGCGGGCATTCACGCGAAACAATGCGCTGAATTATTTTACTTTCAGCCGGTTTTCCGGAAACAAACGCACCGCCCTTGAGCATAGCCGACTTGGTGCGCAGATCGAGCCCGCCCTCACGTGCATCCTGCCCATGGCACATCACACACCGCCGCAGCAACACCGGAATGGCGTCGTGCTGCGTAACCTTGGGTACGGCGGTTGCGGAAAAGGACAACAACGCAACCGGCAGCCAATGTTGAATTCGCAAATTCATGCTGAAAAAATTCTCCTGTTAGAAGCCATTTACAGCAAGGGTATTCGACAATGTATCGCCTTGAAAATCAGGACAAACTGGTCGGTGCCTTCACGGTTGGCTCGGATTCAGGCAATCCACTCCAGGCCCATTTAGCGGCGGAAGCAACAAGGAGTAGGGTCGCGGCCATGATGATAAGCAGGCTGCCCCAGCGGACTTGGAGGCCAGATTTGTCTGGTTTGAGCACGGGCTGAAATTGGCGACGACTGGGAGGGGGGGCGAGTAACCAGCCACTCTCAGTTTCTTTGACTTCGGTGAGACAAATGCCCAACGCAAACAGACCAGACAGAATACCCAACACAATCCAAAATGGCTGGTTGGGTGAATTGGGCCAAACCAGCCAATCGCAAATCAAGGCCACGATGCCGGGGAAGAATAGGATCTCCATCCAGTGGCGCAGCAGGCGCGGAACGGTTTGCAATGCTGCCAGTGCAAGAGTGATGCCCAGACCGATCAGTGGGGTGATCCACCACAGTTGCAGCCAATGAAACTGCCCGAGTAGCATCACGCCGCCGGTAGCCAACAGTGTGATTGCCGTAAGCAACGGCAGGTTAAAAAACTGCAGTACACGAAACTGGCCGGGGCGGGTGCGAGGTAGCGGCTTGATTTCTTTTTCCTTGGAGATGAGCTTCGCGCCGTTCCAGCAACAAGCCACAACCATACCAATGCTCAACGACCACTTGAGCCAAAGATCCCACCAAAAACGTATGGGCACTACGAGTGACACAGAAACAATGACACCAAATATCAACCCCATTAAAATAATGTGCCAAATTTTTTGGAGGGCAAAACGCACAACCGCTGAGCTCGCGATGGTTGGTTGTACCTTTCGATCCAACGTCGGCATGAGGTTCACGCCCGCCGCGCCCAGTATCATAACTCCTAAACCAGCCAAACCCATACCCGCGAGCGTCCATAAAAAAAGGGGCCCGCCCTTCAATAAAATAAATCCACCAAAACTCGCGAAAGTATATTCAATAATAGTGGCACAAATTAACATCACCGCTCCGGTGGCAACAGCGACGAGCACGAAGCCACCTTGGGCGGCAAGAAAATGGCGGAAGCCGTGCCAGAAATCAATGTAGCCGGCTTTGGCGGCAGCTTGTTTTTCTTCGGATGTGGGAAACATTGAATCCTCCACGCGGCGCATTTGCAAACCGCCAAGGCCAAGCGCGCAGCCGATGGAGAACACAACCACCAAACGCCCAGTGAATCCGTCGGCGGGTTTGAAGGCACTGACAGATTCGCCTGTTGGCCTGGAAGGCTGCGGAGGCGTGACAGGTGGCTTGGGGGTAATGGGTGGCTTAGGCGGTGTAGGTGTGATGACTTTGGGCGGCGTAGTGCCTTTGGCGATTTCCTTGGGTTTAGAATCCGTGCCGCTTGATTGGTTAAAGGCGGCGATCCACAGGCCGAGGACGACAATCGTCGCCGCGCCGAGACCGATGCTGCCGATGACGATTTTTTTGTGTTGTTTTACCCAATTCCACACCGAGGTGGTTTGAGTGTCGGTGGGCGCGATTATTTTACGTTCGCGTTTGATGACGAAGACGAAGCTGGTGATGAGCGCCAGCAAACCGAGGACGAAAAGCCAACCGACCGCGCCCGCGGGCGTGCCGGAATTTGTGGCCTCGCGCGCGATGAGCACGATGCCCATCGTGAAAGAAAGCAGCGCGGAAGCGATTGCGGTGAGGAAAAACGGGCGGGCCTTAACCCACGCCCACGCGGCGGAGGGTTTGGTGGCAACTTCGGGCTCAGGCTGCGGCTCGGGCTGGACGATTACCGGCTCTACGACGGCGGGTTCTTCCGCAACCGGCTGGCGATTTTTTTGCAGCTGCGCCTCGAGAGCAGCGCGGAGTTTATCGAGGTCCACCGAGCCATCGGTCGGCAATCGCAACCGCAACTTCACACCACCCGCGCCTCGCGGGGCCGCGGTGCCACGAGGTTGATGTCGGGGTTTGGCCACGGTTAACTGAAGTTACGCCAAAGTTTGTCGAACATTCGGGTGAAAGCCTTGAGCAATTCAGTATCGCCGGTGATGAGAAAATTCTCATCGTTGTGCAGCGAGGCGGAGCGGGTCCAATTGTAACTGCCGGTGAGTAATTTAGCTTTATCGAAGATGGCGAATTTGTGATGCATATGATGTTCGGACCGATCCATGCGCACGGCGATGCCGGAGCGCTGGAGGCGTTCGATGTCCGAGCCGGCATCCATCGATTTATCGTCATCGCTGATTACACGAATTTGCACGCGCCGCCGATGAGCTTTTTCGATAGCATCGGCGATGCGATTGTCGGTGATGGTGAACACACAAATATCCACCGAAGCACGCGCTTGCGCCAAGCAATCGATGATCTTGCCCACGCAATTATCGTCGGGGCTGAAGAACGCGGAGGCCGCCTCGGCTTTGCCGGTGTTGGGGAGATTTTCGGCGGGGTGCAGAGTTTTTACTGCATTTTCCAACCACTCCAAAATCTGATGGCGCTGACCGGCATCAGCACTGGCGAGGGATTCTCGCGCAGCATCGAAGGCCATACTGCGGTACAGGGCGCGGCGTTGCTCGTTGCCATTGATAGAATCAGTAAGCGCACGGACATCGTTGCGTTCACTGCGTGAGAGCTGGAAATCCTCCAGCGTCGATTGGAAGAGGGCTTTGACCTCATGATCTTTCATAATAAAATATGTGCCCCGTCTAGTTAAATCGGGACATTTGGCGCTGGGATTTAGACTTTAACCTTTCTGAACCCAATCGCCAACGAAAAAGGTTTCCCAATTGGGTTTTATTTTGTAGTATCTTGTCACCCACGCGACGAGTGAAACCGTCAACCAAAGATAATCATATGGCCAAGTTTATTAAAAATCTGAAATCCAAAGTCGACCAATACAAATCCAAAGCGGAAGAAATCCGTGCGGCGATTGAAGAAGGAGCGGAAACCATCCGCGAGATTCGCAGCGATGTGGAGAGCACGGTAGATGATCTAAAAACGGACAGTGAAGAAAAGATGATGGAGGGTCTTGAAAAAATTCAGGACGCCGAGCGAGTTTTTAAAGAGGCGGGCTACCGCTTACAGGCAGTGCGATTGGAGATGGGGTTCAACCCTAAGGTGGTGTCCGTACTGCGGCGCGAATCGGGAATTAGTTCCAGCAAACAGGAACGACTACTCAAACAGCACGCGGATAACAAAATGTTGAGCAGTATGTTGAAATCACTTTTCAAGGCTGAAGCATTGGAGGATAAGGTACATCTGCGACGGCTGACGTTTCACGAGGTGAACATTGAGATGGGCGTAGTACCGGCGGTGCACGTGGTATGGGAAGATAAAAGCAATACGACAATTCTTGCACCCGTAGCTGAAAAAACAACGGGGACGACATACTCGAGCCCCTTTACCAGCGGTCAAAGTTCATTCACCAGCACTAGTTCATCATTTCCGCGTAGTTCATTTTCGGAAGTTGAAGTAGAGGAAGAAGTTGAAATAGAGGCAACACCGGAGCCGGAACCTTTGCCTCAGCCTGAATCCGATGAAGAAGTGGTGGAGACGAATGAAGAGGAAGAATCCTTCACCGCTCCGCAAGTGTCCGCCTCCGCGCGCGATCCGGAGGATGACAAATGGACAAGTTTTCCGGACATTTCATTCCCGGGAAGTAAATAAAAACGGCGCTCTACTCTTCTTCGCCTTCTTCAGGTAGAGTCGGATGCTCCTGTGCTTCCTGTAGTTGGGCAAGGAGTTGTTGGATGAGGGCGTCGCTGTCATCCACCATTTCCTGGCTCACATCCACTACCACCTCGCTGGGCGCGGCGGCATCAAGGCGTTCGCGAAGTTCGCGATGGCGATTCTGATAACTGGAAAAGAGTGTGCCGATGTTCGACAGCGCGGACTGTATTTGGTTCGCCTGTGATTGGGATTGGGATTCGGTGATGGCCGCGGCAAGCGTGGCATTACTTTGCTCGATAAACTCCATCATAGCCTGTTGGCGCTCGGCCAAGGCGAGTTGATTTTTCCCTGAATCAACGGATGCAGTGCCCGCCTGCTCGAGGTATTTCTCAAATGCACCGCGCAGAGAAGTAAGGTTTTCGTTCATCTCACCACCAGCAGGCGCTGCCTGTTCCGCGGCGGGTGTGGTGGATTGCTGGCCGCTAAGATGCTGGGCGATGGTTTCGCGAAGTCCCTCGATGCTTTCATTCATGCCGCCGAGATCCAGCTTGGTGGTGCGCGGTTTGGAAAGTTCTTCCTTGAGCGTGCCTTGAATAGAATCGAGTCCGCCGGTGAAGAGCGACAACTGGCTGA
Organism: Verrucomicrobiota bacterium; assembly: GCA_028872685.1. Taxonomy (GTDB): domain Bacteria; phylum Verrucomicrobiota; class Verrucomicrobiia; order Limisphaerales; family UBA1100; genus JACNJL01. The sequence continues at coordinate 8,137 of JAPKEI010000071.1, forward strand.
CCACGCGGCTGACGGGGTCGCCCTGATCGCCGCCCTGCAAAAATTGATTTCGGCCGAAAGTTTTTTTGATGTCCTCCCAGCGCGCTTCCTCTTCTTCGCTCATCACGCCGATGAGCTGTTTAAACTTCAGGAAGTTTGCCTCTGCGCCGGTGGTGAGTGTTTGACTTTCGCCTTTGTAATGGTCGAGAACGAGATCCATCAGCTCCTGCTCATTCATGATGGGCAACACCTTTTCGGCGAGGCGATTCATGTTGCGATACGAGCCCTGCATTTTGAAGGCCGGCTCGGTGCGGAACTCATCCGACTGCCCGGCACTCTCGATGTACAACTGGTTCACGTTCAATACCACATCGCGCAACACGGTAAGCTTCTTGAGGACGTTCAATAATTCCTCGGTTTCGTTTGCGGAATAATTCCCCTGCAATTCAACGCCCTCGCGTTGGCCCGTTTCAGCCATACGAATGAATGCCTGAATATCTTTCTGCGCCGCCTTGGCTAGCGGTTGCAAAACCGAATTGGAGGTGATGGCGTTCTCGATATAACTGCCATTGAACGCTTCCTCTCGGCCTTTCATATCGTCACCGAGATTGTATGTGTCAGCACGGTTGGCGAGCATATCCGGAATGCGGAATTTTTCACCGCTCTCGGTGTAGGGGTTGCCCGCCATTACCACCACCACGCGGCGACCTCGCATGTCGTAGGTCTTGGGCTGACCTCGCCACACACCTTCGATCTTACGTTGGGCATCGCAAAGTGAGATGAATTTTTGCAAGAACTCCGGATTACAATGCTGGATGTCGTCCAGATAAATCATCACGTTGTCGCCCATCTCCAATGCGAGGTTAAGCTTGTTGACCTCCGCACGCGCACCGGCGTTGGGCGCATCCTCGGGATCCAGTGCCGACACTTCATGGCCGAGCGCCGGACCGTTGATTTTCATAAAAATCAACCCCATCCGATTGGCGAGATATTCCATGAGCGTTGTTTTGCCATAGCCCGGCGGGGAGATGAGCAGTAGCAAGCCCATTAAATCCGTGCGCTTGCCTTCGCCGGTGACGCCGATTTGCTTGGCGAGATTGTCGCCTACCATCGGCAGGTAAACCGTGTCCACCAATTGGTTTCGAACGAATGATGACAACACACGCGGCTCAAATTCGTGCAGGCGCAGTAATTCTTTTTCGTCCTCGATGAGTTTTTGCTTCAACTCCTGATATTGCTCGAAGCGCGGCACCGATTCGCGCGCGAAGCGGCCGAGTTTTTCCTGGAACGCAAGATAATCAAAATTGTAACTACCTTCCTGCACGGCGTCGTGCGCGCCTTGCAATCCGGTGACGGCTTGGGCGGTGGCGGCTTTTACGACGGCTTGTTTGTGATGATGGCCGCAGAAAATCAGCGCGGCAACTTCCTCGAGATATTTATTTTCGCCATTACGTGAGAGCAGAAAGCCGCGCACCCAATCGCGCACGAGTTGATAATGGCTGTGCGGATTTGCCTTGAGCGGCTTCTGCGCCTTGGAAAATTCTGACTCACACCCTTTCTTGACAAGATGACGCTCGAACTCCGTGAGCAATTTATCCGCTTCCTGACTGACGGCCCAATCATTGCCATTCGTAATCTCGTAAAATAAATACTCACCCGCCGGCACTGCGTCACCTTCGGGAAACAAACCCGTCTCCTTTACAAAACCCGTCACCAATTCCTGCAACGCCGCGATGTATTCACGCTGAGCAGGATCGCCGGGGAAAAGCTCGTTGCGTTTGGCGAAGCCCTCAAGCTGAGCAGCCCACAGTTTACGCGTATCTTCAGGACAAAAATGATGCCAATACACCGCACCACACGCCCGCACGCGGGGATGGTAGCGCGCCAGTTGCAATGCGGCATGAGTGTTCAGCAGCGCGGCAAGAATTTTACCTGCGTCCTGGTCATGGATCCCTTTGGTATAGGCTTCGGCATAGCGATCACCCATGAACTCCTGTATTAGCTTGAGGCGTTCGGCAGTCTCCATGTCAGCCACCTCGGCAAGACGTTCGCCGCCTTCGTGCTCAAGTTTTTGCCAGAGCAAATAAGCGAGGTATTCGGCGCGGTAAATTTCACGATCCTCACTGATAACCTGTTGATCCCAAACTGCGCGCGTGGCGAGGAAGGCTTCGTCCTCGATACGCTCAAAATACTGAGTACCTGTGAGGTGCAAATTCTGCTCATCGCCTCGGCGTACTATGGTGAGATCAAGCGGCTGGGTGTTGACGGCAAACTTGTGCTTGCCGAACTGAATGACGTTTTGGCCATCCACATACAGTTCCTTTTTATCTTTGAGCTGGCGGACTGCCTCTTCGTGAATGGTCTTAAGTTGGGATTGGATGCCCTCTGCCTCGCCGGTTTTGCCAAGGTCGGAAAGTTCCTCCACACGTTCATCGATAGAATTAATCAGCCGATCGGATGCCATGTAGCCATTGATATCGCTAACATCCTCAAAGGTACCTAGCTTGTGCTCAATGCTCTTAAGCATGCGCTCGGCAGAAGACACCAAAGCGGTAGCCTTCCGGTTGCGAGTTTCCTCGAGTTGCAGGCGCTTCTGCTCAAAGGCCGCTTCCAGCTCCCCGCGTTTTTCATCCAACTGTTCGATGTACTCAGGGAAATCCGCGAA
>JAPKEI010000397.1 GCA_028872685.1 Verrucomicrobiota bacterium
CTTCCTCGTCTTTTTGTTCAATGGCCAGAGTGCCGCACACTTTCTCAGCGATATGACAAATCATCGATTGCAGCAGCTCCATCATCGTCTCGTAATCGCCATACGCTTGATAAGCCTCGAGCATTGTGAACTCAGGGTTGTGCCGGCGCGAAATGCCTTCGTTGCGGAAGATGCGGCCAATCTCGAACACACGGTCGATGCCGCCTACCAAAAGTTTTTTTAATGAAAGTTCGAGTGCGATGCGCAGGAAAAATTCGCGATTGAATGTGTTGTGATGCGTGACAAAGGGCCGCGCCGCCGCTCCGCCAGGAATGGATTGCATTATTGGCGTCTCTACCTCCACAAAACCGCGTGCGGTCATAAAGTTGCGGATCTCGTGGAGGATGGCGCTGCGTTTAAGAAAGGTGTCGCGTACTCCGTCGTTGGCGATGAGGTCGAGATAGCGTTGGCGGTAGCGGATTTCTTGATCAGCGAGGCCGTGCCACTTGTCGGGCGGCGGTCTCAGTGCCTTGGCGAGCACCACGAAGTCGGTCATCTTCACGCTGATTTCGCCAGTTTTGGTGGTGAATAGTGCACCATTGGCACCCACGAAATCTGCAAGGTCAAGTCCTTTGAAAATTTTAAACGCCTCGTCGCCAATATCATTTTTGCGAATAAAAAGTTGAATCGTTCCGGAAGTATCACGAATGTGCGCGAAGATGGTTTTACCCATTTCTCGTTTAGAGACAAGGCGACCGGCCACCGCCACGGGCCGTTCTTCGGTGTAATTTGTCTTGGCGTCACCGCAGCTTTCGCTGGGAGTGAACTTGTTAGCAAAAGGATCGATCCCTGCTTCGCGCAATGCGGCTAAGTTTTCACGGCGTTGTTCGATAAGTTGATTGGTGTCTTCCACGCGGGCCAAATCAATACGGATTAGCGGCAAAAGTGCAACCTTTCAGATTGAAAAGCTGGTGTTGTATGTCTTACAATCCCGAATGCGATTGCTAATAAACCTGCTTTTCAGCTTTTTTTCAGTCACCACTGTTTATGGGGATTGGGCGGGAAGTCGACCCAATATCATTCTCATTATTGCTGATGATATGGCGTGGAATGATTGCGGTGCATACGGAAATTCAAAAATCAATACGCCAAATATAGACCGATTGGCAAGGGAAGGCATGCGCTTCGATCGTGCGTTTCTCACCATCAGCTCCTGTAGCCCAAGTCGTGCGAGTATCATTACCGGACGGTATCCCCATCAAACTGATGCCGAACAGTTGCACTGGCCGATTCCGGGGCATCAGATCACCTTTTCAGAGCGTTTAATGAAAGCGGGTTACTGGACCGCTTCTGCGGGTAAATGGCATATGGGCGAAGCGATGAAGGGGCGATTCGATGTAGTGAAAGAGGCCGATATGAGCGGTTTTATCGCCAGCCCCAAAGGCACTTTCCAGGAATCCGCCCAAGGTGATGCTAAAAGCGGTGCATCACAATGGGTGAAAACCATGCGCGAACGGCCGAAGGATAAGCCCTTTTTTCTCTGGCTTGCCGCGCTTGATCCGCACCGGCCATACGATAAGAAAATTTTGAAAAACCCAACGAAACCGGCAGATGTGATTTTGCCTCCGTACGTGCCGGACACACTGGAAGTACGTGCTGACTTTGCGCTGTACTATGATGAGGTTCGGCGGCTAGATCGATTCTTGGGCGAAGTGATGGCGGAAATAAAGAACCAGAAGATCGATGACAAAACGATGGTGCTGTTTATCAGCGACAACGGTCGACCTATGCCGCGCGACAAAACCACGCTTTATGACAGCGGCATTCGCACTCCATGGATTGTGCGCTGGCCGGGGAAAGTGGCGGCCGGAAGCGTGTGTAGTGAGATGGTCAGCTCTGTTGATATTGCCAAATGTTTCATGGATTTGGCTGGCGCAGATTATGGAGGCAATTTTGTAGGTAAGAGTTTCTTGCCGTTGCTGGAGAGCCCCAAGGTTGGTGTTCGTCAGTATGTATTTGGCGAAAAAAACTGGCATGATTTTTCCGACCGCTGTCGCTATGTGAGGGATTTGCGCTTCAAGTACATACGAAACGATTATCCGCACTACGCTAATACTCCGCCCGCGGACGCTTTGCGCAGCCCGGTTTTCCGCACAATGCAAAAACTGCGTGATGCTAAAGAATTAAACGCCGCGCAAATGAATTGCTTCCTTAAGCCGCGCCCTAAAGAGGAGCTTTATGACGTTTCACGGGATCC
>JAPKEI010000398.1 GCA_028872685.1 Verrucomicrobiota bacterium
CTCAGGTTTGGTCGGCTCTGGCTTGGCCGCTTCGGGATTGGTTGCGGAGGGTTGAACGGGTTCTTTCTTCCCGCACCCCACCACCGCCACCACCGCAATCATCAAGAGAATCTGTTTCATGCGCCGCCACCCTACAGGAAACTCTTCGCACCCACCTACTACAATTAACCGGAAAGATTATAATGGAGAGCCGCAGGGGAATACACTCCCCTGCGGCTCCACTCCTTGGAGTGTGCTTAGCACCCTGTTGACGAGCCGCCTAGGCGGCATCTTCCAAACCATCGGTGTCATCCTTGGGCGGTTCGGCCCCTGATTCTTCCGTGGATTTACGGGTCAACCCGCTTTTGCGCTCGGCCTTGGTCTTGAAGCCGAGGAACCGATAGAATTCCGAGTCTTCCCCGAAATCTTCGTGTCCACGGATACAGTGCACGATGCGCCCACGGATATCGCGCAGCTCCAGCCCCATGGACTGGCGCGCGGCGATCTTGCCGCGATATTCAAGCCTCAAGGCATCCATGGCCGCCATCAATTCCTTGAGCGACGCAATGAGCGCCTTGAGCTGTTCCAGTGTGTAGCCGCTGAATGTGTAGTTCAGGCTATATTTCTCCCAGCCGATGGCTAGGACCTCTAGTTCCTTTAGTAATATATTTATCTTCATAACATTACATTATAGGAAGCAGGCCTGCGGAATTCTAAAATTTCTTTTATTATTTCTATGTTGTTTTGGAATGCGAAAAAACCCCTTAAAAACAGGGGTTTCCAGTGACTTGGAACCCTTAGCCAACGGCTTGGTAACGCCCGCCAACTAGTTGGCAAGCCGTGCCAAGTGGTTGGTAAGCGATGCCCAAGGCCGTGCAAAGGGTGCCGGATCAGGGGCAGGCCTTGCCATATTGTTGGCGGACTGTTGCCGGTAGCTTGGCGAGGCATTCCAAGCGGAAACTTGCTCCTTCCACAGACCGTGCGTACTCTGCAGCCCATCTATGAGTGACGAATTATTTTCATTGAAAGGCAAGGTGGCACTGGTGACGGGCAGTTCCACCGGGTTGGGCAAGGTGATGGCCAAGGCTTTGGGCAAAGCGGGAGCCAAGGTGGCCATGAATTACTTCAACAACGAGGAGCGTGCCGCCAAGGCGTTTGCGGAGTTTGAGGCAGCCGGTTGTGAGGGCGCAATGATCCGCGCCAATGTTACTGACGAGGACGAGGTGAACCGATTGGTGAGCGAGGCCTCGGAGAAGCTTGGGCCCATTGATATCGTGGTACTTAACGCGACGCCGGATCAGCCACAAAAATCCATTGAGGAATACGACTGGGATTTTTACCAGAGCATGCTCGATTTCTTCATCAAGAGCCCGTACCTCGTCACGCGCGCGGTGTTGCCGCACATGAAAGAGCAAAAGTGGGGCCGCATTATCAACATCGGCTCGGAGACTTTTCATCTGGGTGTGAAACCCTTCACTGCCTACGTCGCCGCCAAGGGCGGGCAGAACGGGTTTAACCGCAGTCTCGCCCACGAGCTGGCTGAATGGAATATCACCGTGAACATGATTGCGCCGGGCTGGATTCCCGTGGAACGCCATGAAAATGATCCGCAGGAACTTAAAGATGGCTACCTCGCGAGTATCCCCATGGGCCGCTGGGGTGTGCCGCAGGATTTGGATGGGACACTCGTTTATCTGGCCAGCGAGGCCTCAGGCTTTGTCACCGGCCAGAACATCCACGTGAACGGCGGCACCACGGTGCATTAGCCGCGATGGCTGGCACATTCACCATCGTCGGCTTGGGCGAAGCGGTGTTCGATATGTTCCCCGAACGGCAAGTCCTCGGCGGCACCTCACTCAATGTTGCAGTGCAAGCGCATCAACTCCTCGCTCCGCTCAGTGGCAATGGCGGCCGCGGTGTGTTGCTCAGCCGAATTGGCAGCGACGAATTGGGCGAACGATTGCAAACAGAATTTCGCACACGCGAGTTGCCGCTGGACTTCGTACAAATCGATGACACCAAACCCACCGGCCAAGTGCTCGTGAGTTTTGTCGATGACGCGCCGAGCTACGAAATCGTGATGGACACCGCGTGGGATCATCTGCAATTCACCGAACACGAAGCCGCCCTTGCGCGCGCGTGCGATGCCGTAAGCTTCGGTAGCCTGAGCCAGCGACATCCCGTTGCGCACGGTTCCACCCAAGCCTTCCTCGCCGAAGCCAAACAGGCACTGAAGATTTTCGACGTCAACCTCCG
>JAPKEI010000072.1 GCA_028872685.1 Verrucomicrobiota bacterium
CCGTGGCGGATACCGAAGGCAACCTGCACCTGATTCGCCGCATATTTCTGTAAGTCCGTCCGGTACGCCCTACCGTAGGGTTTGCCATTGCGGTAGCCCGTAATGGTTCCGTCAGTGTGGTAAACAATCGCCATGTGCAACGGATTGTTCGCACTGGTTTCCTCGTCGCCGTTGAAAGATTGGGTCCGTACAAAATTATCGCTGCCTGCCATCCAGCGCTTTGGCTGGCGTTCGCCAAAGACAATCGAGTCAAAGACGACGCCCTTATCATCTTGAACCGTGATGACACCGCCACCTCGTTGATTTAAATCCTTCAGGCTTACCCACACCTCCAGTGTCTTTTCAGCCAAGTCAAACGGCAGTGGAGCGGTTACGGCGTAACCTTGCCCGTTTAAAACTAATCCATCGCCAGTCTGTTTGGCTGAGCCCTTGAGTATCACGGGCAGTTTGCCGTTAGCATCAGCTAAGCCTGTGGTAAAGTTCCATGCGCCAATGGCCTTGGGTGGAGCCGGTCCTTTGCGACCGGCCTTTATGGAAGCCTGCCGCAGCTTATCATGCACAGGATCCACAACGCGCGCGATTCTCTCGAGCCACTTTTCTTCACTGGCGCGAAGCTCCCGGAGAGCCGCTGCGTCCGGTTCGTTGACCATGCCGCGCAGGTCACGTTCGCCGGGGTTGACCCCGGATAGTGTGGCAGCCATCGCATAGTAATCTTTTTGCGAGATGGGATCGAATTTGTGGTCATGGCAACGTGCACAATTGATAGTTAACCCGAGAAATGTCTGGCCTACCATACCCACCAGATCCTCTACCTCATCCTGTCGCATAGTTTTTCGCATGGTATCATTTGAGGGGCGTGTGGTGTTGTGCGGCCCGGTGACAAGACAGCCGAGGGCAATGATGCCGTCTGCCGAGCCTGGCTCAATCACGTCACCAGCGATCTGCATTTTCACAAATCGATCATAGGGTAGGTCAGCGTTCAGTGCGCGGATCACCCAGTTTCGGTACGGCCAGGAGTTGTTGCGTGGCTGGTTATATTCAAATCCATGGCTTTCGCCAAAGTGCACTACATCCAGCCAATGCCGTGACCAGCGTTCACCGTAGTGAGGTGAGGCAAGCAACCGATCCACCAGCTTTTTGTATGCATTGGGAGTCTTGTCGGTTACGAAATCCGAAACTTCGGATGGTGTCGGTGGAAGGCCGGTTAAGTCGTAGCTAAGCCGACGTATTAACGTGCGTCGATTGGCTTCTGGCGTAGGGGTCAATCCTTGCGCCTCCAGTTTCGAAAGAACGAAAGCGTCGATGGGGTTGTGCACCCACTGGGCGTTTTTCACATTGGGCGTATCGGGGCGTTTCACCGGCTGCAGGGACCACCAATCGGCGCCTGCTTTTTCACCACCGAGAGCCGGCGTGGCGAGGGGAAGGAGCAGCGCGAAAAGTGCGCTACGCCAAAACATCTTTGATGACTTCGCCGTGTACATCGGTCAGACGCATGTCGCGGCTGCTGAAGCGGAGGGTGAGTTTTTTGTGATCCATGCCCAGCAGGTGCAGCATGGTAGCATGGAGATCGTGGATTTCCAGTTTCTTGTCGACGGCCTTGTAACCATACTCGTCGGTGGCACCGTAAGTGATGCCACCTTTCACCCCACCGCCGGCCATCCAGAGGCTAAAGCCGAAGGGATTGTGATCGCGGCCGTTGTTACCTTGGGCGAAGGGGGTGCGGCCGAACTCGCCCATCCACACGACGAGCGTGCTGTCGAGCAAACCGCGTGCCTCGAGATCCTGCAACAGCGCGCCGATACCTTGGTCGACGGACTTGGCATTCTTCGTGTGGCCGTCAACAAGGCCGCCGTGTTGATCCCAGCGATCGCCGCTGCCGCCGGGGCAGGTGAGCTCGATGAAGCGCACGCCGCGCTCTACGAGCCGTCGCGCGATAAGGCAGTTGCGGCCAAAGGTGGCGGTGTTCTTGAAACTGGCATCAAGGCCGTAAAGTTTTTGGGTGGCGTCAGTTTCGCCTTTGAGATCTGTCAACTCCGGCACGGCGCTTTGCATGCGAAAGGCCAGCTCGTGATTGGCGATGGCCGATTCAATTTGATCCAGCCGGCCGAGCCGGCCCACCACGCCGGCATCGAGTGTGCGCAACAGGTTCAGTTTGTTTTGCTGCAACTCGGGCGTGCGCTCGGTGCGGGCGATGTTGGCCAGCGGCTTGGCGCCGTATTTAAAAATGCTGGCCTGATACGCGGCGGGCAGGAAGCCATTGGAAAAACAGCCGAGGCCGCCGGGCGGAATGAGACCACCATTGAGCACGATGAAGCCGGGGAGATTTTGGTTCGCCGTGCCGAGGCCGTAATTAAACCACGACCCCATGCTCGGCCGGCCGACTTGGCCGAAGCCTGTGTGCAAAAAATAATTGGCTGTGGTGTGCTCGGAAAAATTCGAGGTCATCGAGCGGACGACGCACAGCTTGTCCGCGTGCTTGGCCACGTACGGGAAAAGATCGCTGATGGGAATGCCGGCTTGGCCGTAATTTTTAAACTTCCACGGGCTCCCGAGGGTCTTGCCGCGGCTGTTGAACTGCGTGGCCTCCATCTTCAGGCCGAAAGGTTTCCCGTTCTCTTTGGTTAAGCGCGGCTTAGGATCAAAGGTATCCATGCTTGCCGGTCCGCCGTCCATGTAGAGGAAAATGATGCTCTTGGCCTTGGGCGCGAAGTGCGGCGGCTTGGGCGCGAGCGGATTGGTCGGCTTCGCCCCCGCCTCATTCGCCAATAGCGACGCTAGCGCCACGCCGCCGAAGCCATTCGCGCAACGCGCCAACATCGCGCGCCGCGTCAGCGGTGAATTTGTAAACTGCCCGCAATGATGCATGGGTGAATTGTAGTCCAGCGGCCGAGGGTTGCCAGCCATAAAAAAGGCGCAGGGAAACCCCTGCGCTGTGGGTGACTAAAAATCTATTTCTTCTGGATAATCGGCTTCTTGTTTTTGTCCACCTGCGTTTTGATGTCCACCTTTGCGGTGTTCAACAGCGTGGCGGTCTTGTCGCCGAGGTTGCGGGCGATGAGGCCGCTCGGGTCGCAGCCCTTGCTGATGGCGATGACCTTGCCGCCCTTGCCAATGAGGAAATTGCTCGGCATCGTCTTCGTGCCGAAGGTTTTCCAACTGTTGCGCTTCGGGTCCAGCGCGTACTGCATCTTAAACTGCTTGCTCTTCGCGTATTTTGCAAATTTTTCATCCGGCTCAGCAAAGATGGCGACAAGCCGAATGCCATCCTTCTTGTAGGCCTCATGCAGCGCCTGAAAGTACGGCAGCTCGCGGTCGCAGCCGAGGCAACCGCAGGTGAGGCGTACCAGCACCGGCCCTTTGGCCGACAGCTTGGCCAGATCAATCTCCTTGCCGCTAGTGTTCTTGATCTTGAATGCGGGCGCGGTGTCGCCAACCTTCAGGGTCTTGGCCGTTTCAGCCGTGGCAACGAAAGCAATCGCGATAGTGAGGGTGAGAGAAAGAATGATTTTTTTCATGGATGAATTTTCAAATTAGGTTGAGCAATCCTACACTTATAGACGCAGCAGGCAAGCGACTATTCATGATGGGATTTGGGTATGGGACTGAAAACATAAAAGAACGATGTCGGAGTGGACGCGGATCGACTGGTCAGTGGCGGCGCACTCACAACTGGCCTGCGGGGCTGTTTCTAACCGTATCGTTGATGGGCTTCCTTGGAATCGATCAACCGCGCGCGGATTAAGCCGTCATCGAGTTTTTCCCCGTTGGGATCGATGTAAATCCGGCTGGTCCTCTTGCCACTGTCCGAGTTCAGGCCGAACACGTGGATATTAAAAATGAACGCCGGTTCGTCCTCGGCCTTGAACCAGTGCACGTTGTCTTTCTCGTCCGAAATGCTCGAGCCGGTTCCGGGGCCGAACTTGGCGTCGATCGTGGGCTTGATGATCATGTGCTTTTTCTCGTCGGTCACGCGGTCGTAATGCCGCCCGTGGAAGTTGCCTTTTAAAACTAGGAACGCGGTCGCCATGTTGTTGTGGCCATGCGGCACGACCGAGCGGCCTTTCTTGAGCGCAAAAATCTGTTTGCCAAACACCAGCTTGTCCGGAGCCCCTTCAATTTTCGGGAACTTGGGGCGGATGCTGCGCGCGCCGTTGTCGACCAGTTTAGTGGTCTTCGCGATGCGGTCAAAGTCGATCAGCTTAAGCAGATCCGGCAGGGCGATCTTATTCTTCAGCAGATCCTCGATCTGGGCCTGCCACTCGACCTGTTTGATCTTCCTGCCTTTTGTGTCCAAGCCGATTTGGTTGACCTCATTGAGCCACTGCTTGGCCGTCAGCTTGGCGTTGGCCGCCAGAAGATTGGCCGAGCAAAGATGATCGAGCAGCGATATGGTCAGGAGCGCCTGAATGGAGCGCTTCGTAAAATCGCGCCGCGATGAAACGGCGGTGGGATTTGAGTCCCCAAGTTCGGTGATGGAAGTCTTCATGTTGGTCAAGCAATTCAGCTTCGGGATTGTCCACTGTCAATCCGATTTGGTCAATGATTACGGCTTCGCCCCTGAGGCAATCCACTGGCGCACCCGCTCGATGTCGTCTGCCCCCGGCATCTTCCCTTCCGGCGGCATTTGCTCGTCGTGAATCATTTCGAAAAGGATGCTCTCATCCGGCTTCCCGGAAACGATGGCGGGCCCGCTTTCTCCGCCAGCCAGAATGGACTCGACCGTTCGCAGATCGAGTTCGGCCTCCTTGTTCTTAACCCCGTGGCACTCGAAACAATACCTCGCCATGATGTACTTGATGTCCCGGGCAAAACCAAGGGGGCTTTCGCTATCCGAAGATGCCTTCTTTCCACACCCCACACCCAGCACTAGGGCTAGCAAGGTTGCGAGGGTGGTGAAACAGTTCATCACGCGCCACTATTACCGTTACCACTGGGCGGGGCAAGTGCCCGGGAAATGAAAGCCGCGGAGGGCGGGAGGCAATCGCCCCATCCGGCAGGATGGGGCTACATCGTTTCGGCTTGTCAGTTGTCGGTCGGCGGTTTATCAGGCGGCATGCTGTTTCATCGATTAATCGTTTGCGCCGCGTTGGTTGCCGCGATGGTTCTGCAGGCCGCGCCAAAGGTTGCCGCGCCGCCGGCCAAGGTGCGGGCGGCGTTGGGGCTCGATGTGTTTTACCAAAAGCACGTGGACGTGGGCGGGTTCTCGATTGTGTCGTCAAAAAATGTCTCGGACTACGCACTGCTGGAGGCGGCGTATCTCATCCGCCAAATGGTCGGGCCACGCGACGATATCCTGAAGGCGATGGCGAAAAATAAAGTACGTTTTGCCATCATGGCCCATAACGAATACACCACGCAGATCCCTGAACATAGCGACCTGCAGCCGCGGCTCTACTGGAACAAGCGCGCGCGTGGTCTGGGTGCCACGCCTGAGCGGCCGGCTGTAAGCTGTGGCGAGGAAAATCTACTGCTCTACCCGAAAGACCCCTACTCAACGGAAAACATTCTTATCCATGAACTTGCCCACGCCATTCACCAGATGGGCTTATCGGAAACCGATCCCACCTTTGATGAGCGGCTTGAGACCACTTATGAGGCCGCCGTGAAGCAGCGGCTCTGGAAAGGGAAATATGCCGGTCGCAACCATTACGAGTACTGGGCCGAGGGAGTGCAGTCATGGTTTGGCACCAACCGAGAAAATGATTTCGACCACAACCACGTGAACACACGCGTTGAGCTGAAACAATACGACCCACGCCTTGCCAAGCTCGTGAAGGAAGTTTTTGGCGATGGCAAATGGCGCTATCAACGGCCGGCGGCCCGCAAACCCGCGTCTGCGCACCTCAAGGGCTACGATGCCAAGAAGGCGCCCACCTTTGCCTGGAGTGCTCCATCAAAAACGTGGTACAAGCGATTCGAATCCGGGCTAGAGTCCCTCGCGCCGGACAACGCCTTGACGCTGCAGCTTATTTCGCCCAAGTCGGAAAACTGGCGCTCGCCGCGCACGCCTGATCGCACACGCATTTATGTCTCCAATGCCAGCACTCGTTCCATTCGTCTGGAGTGGATTGATTTTACCGGCAACCCCCGTTCTTTCGGAGCCGAAATGCGCCCCACCGATCATACCGAGCAACAAACCTACGCTGGCCATGTTTGGCGACTCGTAGACGACAAAACCAATACCGTATTGCACTACTTTGTGGCGACCAAGTCTCCGGGCAAACTGATTTATAAAGCCCGGAAGTGAAAAAATCTGTCCAGATCCCCTAACGGCAGGAGTGATAGTTCAATGAAGGATAATCAAACTTTTTAATGGTCGCTTTTCGCTCATTGCTGACGATGGTCATTTTGACTGTTGGTTCCTTAATGGCCGTAGATTTCCAGCGGGATATCCGCCCGGTTCTGGCGTCACATTGTTTTAAGTGCCACGGCCCTGATGAGAATACTCGTAAAGCCAAGTTGCGACTGGATGAACGTCCCGATGCGGACCAATTGCAGTTGTTAATCGAACGCATCGATCACACGGACCCAGAGGAATTGATGCCGCCTCCGGCGGCAAAGAAGCCCTTAAATACAGAGCAAAAGAATATACTTCGGCAATGGGTCAAAGACGGTGCGGAATACACCGAGCATTGGGCATTTATTGCTCCTCAATCAGCGCCCCTGCCGAAAGTAAAGCAGACTGACTGGATGAAAACTGATCTGGACCGCTTCACGCTTGCTCGATTGGAGAATGCGGGACTAAAACCATCGCCCGAGGCGGATCGCCACCGGTTAATCCGCCGCCTCTCGTTGAATCTTATCGGCCTGCCGCCCACGCCGGATGAGGCGCAAGCGTTTATCAAGGATAAGCGGCCCGACGCCTACGAACGGTTGGTGGATCGGCTGTTGGCCAGTCCGCATTTTGGCGAGCGCTGGTCGCAGTCATGGCTGGATCTCGCACGCTACGCCGATACCAATGGTTATGAGAAAGATCGTCCGCGCTCCATTTGGCCTTGGCGCGATTGGGTGATCAAAGCGATTAATGACGATTTAGCATTCGACCAATTTACCATCGAGCAATTAGCCGGTGATATGTTGCCCAAGACCACGCGTGCGCAACGGGTGGCCACCGGGTTTCATCGCAATACGATGGTCAATGAAGAGGGCGGGATCGATCCTTTGGAGTTTCGTTTTCATGCGCTGGTGGATCGGGTGAATACGACTGCGACGACCTGGTTGGGGCTTACGTTGGGCTGTGCCCAATGTCATACGCATAAGTTTGATCCGGTGCCGCATCATTCTTACTTCGAGATGATGGCGTTTATGAATAATACCGCCGAGCCTGAGCTGCTGCTGCCTACTCTTGAGCAAACGGCCCAGCGTGAGAAGCTCGTTAAGGATATTGCCGCTGCTCAAACGAAGTTACCTCTGGATAAAAAGAAATTTGAGGCGTGGTTAAAGACTCACCAAGCCGAAGCGATCGACTGGAGATTCCTCCGTCCTACCCAAGCAAAAGCCACGCGCAGTTGGCTGGAGATTGAGGAGGATGATTCTGTTTTTGTGCAGGGCGATGCCAGTAAGCACGATACCTACGAGCTCGAATTTGCCAACCTGCCTGCCGGCATCACTGCCCTGCGGTTGGAGGCCTTGCCTGATGAGCGCCTGCCTAAGAACGGTCCCGGTCGCGCTTATTACGAAGGGCCCAAGGGCGATTTTTTCTTAAGTGAAATCAAGCTCTCCGCCAATGGCCAACCCGTGAAGTTGCAGAATGGTTCGCATAATTACGCCAAGCAATGGATTGGGAAAGGCGATCCGGGTGCGATGGCGGCATTAGATGGCGATCTGCAAACCGGCTGGTCAGTCAGCGGGCGGGAAGGCAAGCCGAGTCAGGCAGTGTGGCAACTCACGAAGCCGCTCACGACCAAGACTTTGAAAATCAGAATGGATTTTAGCCGGCACTATTCGGCAAGTCTTGGTCGGTTCCGGATTGCTGTCACCACCAGTGACAAGCAGGTTAAAGCAAAGGATGTATCAGCAGAAATTGAGGTGCTACTGGCACGGCCTAAGGAAGCACTGACCGGTGAGGAACAGGGCATATTGCGATCATGGTTTTTGGATCATTCCAAAGACGTGGCTGCGGCACGCAAACCGATTGTGGCGATGCGCAGGAAGTTTCCTAAACCTTCGACCACATTGGTTATGCAGGAACGTCCGCAAGAGCACTTACGCCCCACGTACCGGCATCATCGCGGTGAGTTTTTGTCCCCACGCGAAGTGGTGCGACCGGAAGTCCTGCCGTTTCTTCCTCCGCTGGCCAAAGATCAGTCGCGCGATCGGTTGGGTCTCGCCCGATGGTTGGTGGATCCACGCAACCCACTCACTGCGCGCGTCACCGTAAACCGTTACTGGGCCGAGCTCTTCGGTGAAGGCATCGTGCCTACGCTTGATGACTTTGGCTACACCGGTATTATGCCTTCGGATCCGGCCTTGCTCGATTGGTTGGCGCTGGAATTTATCCAGCAAGGTTGGTCACGCAAAAAACTCCTGCGCCTGATTGTCACCAGTGCCACCTACCGGCAGCAAGCCGGCCCCAGCTACCGCTTGCCGGCTGAGCAGGTTCGCGATTCAGTACTGCATGTCAGTGGCATGCTCCATGCCAAGCTCGGTGGTCCCAGTGTGTTCCCGCCTCAAACTAAAAGCATCGGTGAGGGTATCTATGGGGGTGGCGGATGGCGTACCAGTACCGGGCCCGACCGTTACCGCCGCAGTCTTTACACTCACCGTAAACGTTCCATGCCTTACGCCATGCACAACACGTTTGATGCCCCCAGTCACGAGGCTTGTGTGGCCCGGCGTGATCGTTCCAACACTCCGTTGCAGGCTTTGATGCTGCTTAATGATTCTTTTATCCTTGAAGCAAGCCGCGAACTCGGAAACTGGGCGGCACAAGAGAAGGGCAATGAAGAAACCGTTATTCGCGCTCTGTTTAGCCGCATCCTTACCCGCCCGCCTGACGCCCATGAAATGCAGGTGATGACGGATTATCACACTAAACAAATAAAGCGCTTTAACACTAATAAAAAAATGGCAACCCAAATCGCCGGACCTAAGCCAAAGACTTCGCCCGAAGCGGTGGCTGCTTGGGTTGTTCTGGCCCGCTCACTTTTGAACACGCATGAATTCATTACCCGTAACTGACGCTTCGGCTGATCTCACGCGCCGGCACTTTTTTGGAGAGTGTGGCTATGGCGTGGGTAAACTGGCTTTGGCGGGGCTTTTAACCAACTCTTTCGCCCGGCCGACCGGTACGCATTTTGCCCCGAAAGCCAAGCGGGTGATTCATCTCTTTCAAGCGGGTGCTCCGAGCCAGTTCGAGCTCTTCGACAACAAGCCCAAGCTCAAGGCGCTGGAGGGCAAGCCGCTGCCGCCTTCGGTAATCGGCGATCAACGCTATGCCTTTATCCAACGCGATGCCGCCGTGTTGAGCCCGCGTTTTCCGTTTGCCAAACACGGCCAGTGCGGCACGGAGCTTTCGGACAAGTTGCCGCATTTGGCGAAGGTGGTGGACGACGTCGCCATCATTAAGTCGATGTATACCGAGCAGTTCAATCACGCACCGGGACAAATATTTTTCAACACCGGCTTTCCCCAACCCGGCCGGCCATGCCTAGGCTCGTGGCTGAGTTACGGTCTCGGCGCGGTCACCGATAATCTGCCGGCCTTCATCGCGATGTCTACTGGCGGCGGCATCAGCGGCGGCTCGGCACTGTGGTCGGCCGGCTTCATGCCCGGCAAACACGCGGGCGTGCGCTTGCGCAACTCAGGCGATGCCATCCTTAATGTCAGCAGTCCCACCGGCGTGGACGCGAAACTGCAGCGTGATTCGCTGGATCTCATCGGCGCGCTCAATCGCCGCCGGTTGGCCATTGAAAACGACCCGGAAATTGCCACGCGCATTGATGCTTACGAGATGGCGTTTCGTTTGCAAACCAGCGCGCCGGAATTGATGGATCTGAAAAGTGAACGACCCGAGACGCTGAAGCTTTACGGTGTTGATCCCAAAAAACCATCCTTCGCGCGCGCGTGCCTTTTGGCGCGGCGGATGATTGAGCGCGGGGTGCGTTGTGTGAATATCATCCACTCCGGCTGGGACGCCCACTCCAATGTCGCGGGTAATGTGACCAAAAATGCGCGCGCGACCGATCAGGGCAGCGCGGCCCTGATCACCGATTTAAAACAGCGCGGCCTGCTTGAGGATACACTGGTGATCTGGGGCGGGGAATTCGGTCGCACGCCGATGGTGGAAAGTAATCCCACGCTCAACCGCAAGCTGGGTCGTGATCATCACCCGCAGGCCTTTAGTTTGTGGATGGCTGGAGGCGGAGTGAAAGGTGGTATGACCTTGGGCGCCACCGATGAACTGGGCTTCCATATCGCAGAGCGGCCCGTACACATTCACGATCTGCAGGCAACCATCCTGCATCTACTGGGGCTGGACCATGAACGGCTCACCTTCCGCCATGGCGGACGCGATTACCGGCTCACCGATGTGCACGGGAAGGTGGTGAAGGACCTCATCGCGTGAAGCTCGGCTGTGCCTTCGGGAAAAGCGGAGAGTTATTCCTTCTTCATCACCCGACCCGTATGCCGGGCATTCTGGCCGCGCATGGGCCACGGGCTTTTGGCTAGGCCTTTGGAATCGGTCTTGATGGCATAGAGCTTGTTGTCCCATGACCCGACGTAAACCGTGCCATCAGATC
>JAPKEI010000399.1 GCA_028872685.1 Verrucomicrobiota bacterium
TAAGTCCATCTGCGAAACTGGTATTGAGCCGGCCAACTGGCCCAATGAGGCTTATTATCGGTACTGGATGCACATGGCGCACCACGACAACCCCGGCCACGTCGGAATTCGTACCAAGGAATATAAGCTCATCTATTTTTACGGAGCGGATTATAAGGGTGGCAACCAAACGCCGCCGGCATGGGAGCTTTACGACATGAAGAAGGATCCTCTCGAGTCGGCCAACCTTTACGACAACCCGAAATATGCAAAGACGGTGGCCAACTTGAAACAACGCCTTGCATCTTTGCGTAAACGCATTGGCGATGATGGTCGTGACTTTCCTGAAACGGAAAAAGTGGTGCAGGAATTCTGGAATTACGATGCGGCCGATCGTGAAAAAGCCCGCAAGATTTCAAACGAGTTTCTTAAGCGACGATTGCAAACTCTAAACGCTCCCTCTGAGCGGAAGAAAAAATGAAAAAACCAGTGCTATTATTGTTGGCTTTGGTGCTTTCTGCATTTGCAGAGAAGCCCAACATCATTCTCATCTATGTCGATGACATGGGTTATGGCGATGCTTCCTGCCTGAATCCCAAAGCCAAATTCAAGACTCCGAACATTGACCGGATTGCCAAGGAGGGAATGACCTTCACTGACGGGCACTCCTCAGACACTGTGTGCACACCCTCGCGATATAGCCTGCTCACCGGCCGTTATTCCTGGCGCACTACATTAAAGCGCGGAGTCATGGGTGCGGAGGGCACATGCCTCATTACTAATGGTCGCATGACCTTGGCCTCTTTGCTGAGTGACAACGGTTATACGACGGCAATGGTCGGCAAGTGGCATTTGGGAATGGATTTTCCCGGCACGAAAGGTAATCGCGATTGGAAGCAGCCCGTTAAAGATATGCCCTTGGACAAGGGGTTTGATTATTTCTGGGGAATTCCTGCCTCCATGAATTATGGGGTGCTTGCGTGGTTTGAAGGGCGCCATGCCAAAGTGCCGCCTATTTTTTTCACCTCAAAGAAACCCAGCAAGATCGCGATGGCGGATTACCGCATCATGCCGCCTTACCAGAAAACTCCAAAAGAGGCGCCGGAACCGGAGGAGTCGGGTCGGCGAAAGATGAGCCTTAAGGGCAAAGGTCTTGAAGTGGCCAATGACTTTATAGATATCGAGTGTCTGGACCGCTTTACCACGCAATCATTGAAATGGTTGGAGGGGCGAGCGGCTGCGGCACGAAAGGGTAAGCCGTTCTTTCTCTATTTGCCTTACACTTCCCCGCACAAGCCGGTGATTCCCATGAAGAAATTCCGGGGTCAGGGCAAAGCGGGCGCTTACGGCGAATTTATGATCGAGACCGACTGGCACATTGGCCGCATTCTAAAGTGGCTTGAGGATGAAAAGCTTGCCGAGGATACCATGGTGATCTTCACCAGTGACAATGGCCCGGAAACGACCTGGCGCCAACGGATTGAGTTATATGGTCACCACAGTAATGGCATCTACCGTGAAGGTAAGCGTTCCATTTATGAAGGGGGGCATCGAGTTCCATTTCTTATCCGTTGGCCAGCTAAAGTGAAGGCGGCTGCCCAATGGAACGAGCCGGTTTGCCAGACTGATTTACTGGCCACCTTTGCTCAAATGCTCGGCAAAAAACTTCCTGAGAATGCCGGTGAGGATAGTGACAGCTTTTATGGTGTTTTAACGGGAACAAAAGAGACCATTCCACGAGTGTCCATGGTACATCATAGTTCGCAAGGCCGATATGCCATCCGCGAAGGCAAGTGGAAGCTGGTGATGGAAGATGCCCGCAAAAACAAGCGCGAGCTGTATGATCTTTCCAGTGACCCAAGAGAAACTAAAAACCTTGTGGCGAAACATCCGGATATTGAACGGCAACTTGCCGCCAAATTGACAGCATTGGTCAATAATGGTCGCAGTACACCCGGCGAACCTCAAAAAAACGACACTCCCCGCTGGCGTGATCTAGTTTGGATTAAACAATGAAGAAAACTTGATCATGAACGAAGTAGATCGAAGACAGTTTCTTAAAGGCGGTCTCGCCTTAGGCGCGGGATTGGCACTAACGCCATTGTCACGCGGCGCGGCTGCTGAGGACACCAAGACCACGCAGCCCAAACCGGATGGTTTCTTTACCCTCGGTCAGCGTAAAGATCATTGGTGGTTGATCGCGCCGGACGGGAAGCCGTTCTTTACGATGGGGATCAATCACATCGATCC
>JAPKEI010000400.1 GCA_028872685.1 Verrucomicrobiota bacterium
ATATCAAAAAACAAATTGAAATTATTGCTTCCGATGCATTTGAAGGGCGCGACACAAGTTCAGAGGGCATTCGTAAGGCGCGAGATTACATTATTACTCAGCTGAAAGATCTCGACCTTAAGCCCGCTGATAAAGAAGGCACTTACACTCACCCGATGTCGTTTAAGTATGGGGTCGATATTATTAAGGGAAAAAACCATCTGGCCATCACCGGCAAGGACGGCAAAGAGAGTAAGTTTGAAATAGGTAAAGATTTTAATCCCATGGCCTTTTCCGTGAATAACACTGTGGAATCAGAAGTAGTTTTCGCAGGCTATGGTCTCGGTGTGGCGGGTAAGCCGGGCGTGGGATACGATTCCTACGCTGGCCTAAATTGCACCAATAAAATGGTGTTAGTGCTGCGTTATGTGCCTGAGGATGTGAAGCCTGAACGCCGCCGTCAACTGATGGCCAGTGCAGCACTTCAGCGCAAAGCTACCTTGGCTCGTAAACATGGTGCAAAAGGTGTTATCATTGTGTCCGGCCCTAATTCTGACAATGCCGGAAAACTCATTCCGGTAAATTATATTCGCCGTTCCGCCAGCAGTGGTGTGGTGGCCATTTCCGGCAACCATAAACTTGCTAATAAGCTTCTTGCCGCTGCGGGCAAAGGCGATCTTAAAAAAATCCAAACCGGACTCGACAGGGAAAACCCGCACGCGCCATTTGGTTTTGAATTGCCCGGAGTGAAAATTCGGGTCACCAGCGCGCTTAAGCAGGTGCAGCGCCACGATAAAAATATCATCGCTATTCTTCCGCCCGGTGTGAAAACCGACAACCCTGAGTACGTAATGATCGGAGCACACTATGACCACCTTGGCTATAATGATGGCTCCATTAACCCGAAGGGTGGTAACCCCGGCCGCATTCATAATGGTGCGGACGATAACGGCTCCGGTACGGTCACACTGCTCGAGTTGGCCGCGTGGCTGGCTGAGGAGCGCAAAAAGCATCCGGAAAAATTCAAGCGCGGCATCATCTTCTGTTGGTGGACCGGTGAGGAGCTTGGCCTCATTGGATCCGCGCAATACGCAAAGAATCCGCTCATCCCATTCAAGCAAGTCAGCGCGTACGTTAATCTTGATATGGTCGGCCGGTTGAAAAACAACAAACTCATCGTCCAAGGCCTTGGCACTTCGAGTGTTTGGAAGAAAATTATTGAGAAGCGCAACGTCGCCGCCGGCTTCAGCCTCAAGCTGGAGAATGCGCCCCCTCGCAATACAGACAACGGGTCAATTGATCCGAAGGGCGTTCCCTCCCTCGCGATTTTCACGGGGCTCCATAAAGACTACCACAAACCCACCGACGACCCTGCTACTCTTAACTACGAAGGAATGGAACGCATCGCTCAATTCACAGGCCGCATCCTTCTTGATCTTGCCGGCGAAATGAAACGCCCTGACTATATCAAGGTGAAACAGGGTTCAGCACCCGCTCGCGGGAATTTAAATGCTTATACCGGCGTTATTCCGGATTACTCCTCGGAAGTGGACGGGTTGCAGATTACAAGCGCAAGTGCTGGTGGCCCTGCGGCTAAGGCCGGCATCAAAGCCGGGGACATCGTCATAAAATTCGATGGTAAAGACATTAAAAACATCTACGACTACACTGCCGTTCTCGGAGCCATTAAAGCGGGCAAGGAAACGAAAATTACCGTGCTTCGCGACAAGAAAAAATTGGAATTGAAGATCACGCCCACAGTGCGGAAGTAATGCTTCAGAAGCAAAGACAGGCGCGGCGGAATTGAAAAGGTGTTTCGATAACGTTTCATATACTTAAATACACTCAAAGAGGCATTAAGGGACATTTCGGGCCGGGGAAACTGTTGTTTTCACAATAGGCGATCCTCGTTATTGCATCCCATTATAATCTTTCTGATTTATTGTAGTAGGTGGGTGCGAGCAGTTTCCTGTAGGGTCGCGGCACATGAAACAGATTCTCTTGATGATTGCGGTGGTGGCGTTGGTGGGGTGTGGGAAGAAAACCACTCCGTCGGAACCTGAAACCAATGCCGAACCCAAGGTGGCAGCAGAGAAGCCAACATCACCCAAAGCATTCACCAACACCTTGGGCATGAAGTTTGTGCCGGTTCCGGGGACGGAGGTATCGTTTTGCATTTGGGAAACGCGGGTGAAGGATTACGCGGCTTATGCGGCGGCGAATGCGGGGGTG
>JAPKEI010000073.1 GCA_028872685.1 Verrucomicrobiota bacterium
CCGAAGATTATTCCGCGCCGGATTTGACTGGTTACGGTTCGCGCGAATGGATGCTCGGTATCGTGCATGATCCCGAGCACGAACGTTTCTACGGCAAAAAGAACGATCGTATGCCCGCCTTCGGCAAAGATGAAAAACTCACACGCCGCCAAATGGAACGCATCGTCGATTGGCTACGCGGCGAGTAGCATTTGTTGCCAATAAATCACGCCCGATTTCCGGGTTTTTCACACTGGATTGCACGTGCCCGTAGGCTTGAGGGGCAGGTATTCACCAAACTCACCTCCGGCACCCCGAATGCGATGTGAATAGCGAGGTGTGAATTATTTTTTTTACCCCCCCCAATGGCTTATACCGAGACTTCTGGCAGCATACCCCGAAATTGGGCTTTGGTTATTCACAATATGTCATTTTATGTGTTGACTAATTTCAGGCATACCCCAATATATCGCGCAGTTGATCGCAAGGTCACACAACAGCTTGTGGATATGCCAGTAAATAACTTCATAACAGTGTGTGAGCCTTCTGTGAATAACCCGCTGATTATTTCGGTAAAATGATGGTTTTTCTACCCAATTTAGCCTGTGAAGCGCCGTTGCGGCGGGGCGGGCCAAATCGGAGTGTGGATCGGCTCGAAAAACAAGCCCCGGGCGAGTGCTCGGGCGACTGCCTCGCCAGGGCAGTTGGGGCGGTTTAACCCAACCTACCCCGGGCCGGTGAAACCCTTCGCCGCCCCCTGATGCCAATGCGGCGCGGCGGCCGCTGAATGATAGGATAGAATAAGTATGATTAATGAGCAGCTCGACGGCCAATTGCGGATGGCCACTTTGGATCCCCTCGAAGGCAAAAAACTCCAAGTGCGCAAGCGCGACGGACGCATCATTGAGTTTGATGAAACGAGAATTTATTTGGCCCTCGAAGCGGCGTTGAAGGCGGACGCCGGCTTGGAACAGGACGAGCCCGCGCCGGAATCGATGCAGGCGGACGCGCAGTTGCTCACACACGAAGCGGTGGAGCGTTGCCTTGTTCGGTTGTCCAAGGATGAGTCGCTGGAGATCGAGCGGATTCAGGATGTGGTGGAAGAAAAGCTGATGGCCGGTGGCTTCCACGGTGCGGCCAAGCGCTACATTGTTTACCGCGAGGAACGCCGCAAGGCACGCGCCATTCGTGGTGACCGCACGGTGGAAGGCACGGCACAGGAACAAGTGTTCGTGACGCTGCCCGATGGCGAAAAGGAAGTGCTCGATCCCAGTCGTTTGAAGCGCGACATCTACGGCGCGTGCCGCGGGGTGGAGGACAAATGCCAGGCCAACGATCTCTTCAACGAGACGATGCGCAATCTGTACGACGGCGTGCACACGGAAGAGATCGACAAGGCGCTGGTGATGTCTGCCAAGGCGCGGATTGAAACGGAGCCGGCTTACACCTACGTGGCGGCACGTTTGTTGCTGAACCAAATTTATGAGGAAGTGCTGCCGAAGTTTGATTCGCCAGTGGAGCTGCCGCAATTGCATCGCGATCATTTTGCGGATTATTTGCGGCAGGGTGTGGACGCCGACCGGTTATCGCCGGACTTGCTGAAGTACGACCTCGCCAAGCTGGCGGACGCATTCGTCCTCGAGCGCGATCAGCAGTTTGCCTATATGGGCATCCAGACGATTTACGACCGCTACCTCATTCACATCGGCGGCACGCGGATTGAGACGCCGCAGTATTTTTATATGCGCGTTTCGATGGGGCTGGCGATGAACGAGGCCAACCGCGAGGAGCGCGCGATTGAGTTTTATCACGCGCTGAGTTCCTTCCGCTTTATGTCCTCCACGCCCACGCTGTTCAACGCGGGCACGCTGCATCCGCAACTTTCCTCCTGCTACTTGAGCACGGTGGATGATGACCTCGAGAGCATTTTCAAACTTGTGGCCGACGATGCGCGTTTATCCAAATGGGCTGGTGGTCTTGGCAATGACTGGACAAATATCCGCGCCACCGGCTCACACATCAAAGGCACCAACGGTGAAAGTCAGGGCGTGATCCCATTTTTGAAAGTCGCCAACGACACGGCGGTGGCCGTGAACCAAGGCGGCAAACGCAAAGGCGCGATGTGCGCGTACCTCGAGACATGGCATTTGGATATCGAGGATTTCATGGACTTGCGCAAGAACACCGGCGACGAACGTCGGCGCACGCCCGACATGAACACCGCCAACTGGATTCCCGATCTCTTCATGAAACGCGTGAAGGCGGGTGGCGAATGGACGCTTTTCAGCCCAAACGACGTGGCGGATTTGCACGATCTGTACGGCGCGGCGTTCGAGAAACGCTACGCGGAATACGAGGCGATGGCGAAGGACGGCGAGATCAAGCACACCAAAACCGTTCAAGCCGAAGATCTCTGGCGCAAGATGCTGATGAGCCTTTTCGAGACGGGGCATCCGTGGATTACGTTCAAGGATCCCTCGAATGTGCGTTCGCCGCAGGATCATATGGGCGTGGTGCACAGCTCGAATCTTTGCACGGAAATTTTGCTCAACACCAGTGCCGAGGAAACCGCCGTTTGCAATCTCGGCTCAGTGAATCTCACCGCGCACATCAAGGACGGTGAACTTGACGAGGAACTCATCGCCAGCACCGTGCGCACGGCCATCCGTATGTTGGACAACGTGATCGACATCAACTACTACCCCACGCCCGAGGCGCGCACGGCGAATATGCGGCATCGTCCGGTCGGGATGGGCGTGATGGCGTTTCAGGATGCGCTTTATAAACTGCGCATTCCGTACTCCAGCGAAGCGGCGGTGGCCTTTGCCGATCGCAGCATGGAAATGATTTCCTACTACGCCATCCTTACTTCCAGCGAGTTGGCGGCCGAACGCGGCACGTACGAATCTTATGAAGGCTCTAAATGGTCTCGCGGGCTGTTGCCCATCGACACGATAGAATTGCTCGAGCAAGAGCGCGGCGGCAGCCTTACGGTGGATCGCAGTGCGCAAATGGACTGGACGCCCGTGCGCGAATCCATCGCCCAACACGGCGTGCGCAATAGCAACACGATGGCCATCGCGCCCACGGCCACCATCGCGAACATCATCGGTGTGAGCCAATCCATTGAGCCGACATACAAAAATATGTACGCCAAGGCGAACCTCTCCGGCGAATTCACGGTGGTGAACAATTACCTCGTGGAACAGCTGAAGGAACGCAACTTATGGGACGCTCAAATGGTCGAAGACCTCAAGTATTACGATGGCTCGGTGCTGAAGATTGATCGTATTCCGGACGATATGAAGGACATCTTCCGCACGTCGTTTGAGATTGATTCCAAATGGCTAATCGCCTGCGCGGCGCGACGCCAAAAATGGATCGATATGGGCCAATCACTGAACCTGTATTTCGACCTCAGGCAAGTGCCCGAAGGCGGGAAGACTGGTCGTATTTTGAGCGATATGTATTTCTTCGCGTGGGAAGCCGGCCTGAAAACGACTTACTACCTCCGCACCCTTGGTGCTACGAACATTGAGAAATCAACCGTGGACATCAACCGCTACGGCGTGCAGCCGGAGTGGATGAAAAACAAATCGGCATCCAGCGATGTGGTTACCGCTCCCACCTGTAGCATCCTCGACCCCGAGTGCGAGGCCTGCCAGTAATTTACTAAAATCAAAAACTCAACCAAAAGGAAAACTATGTCTTGTTGTAATGTCACCGATCAACCCGCCGAGGCGCACGACCTCACCAAGCGCATCAACGCCAAGGACAAACTGCTCATCAACTGCCAGGCCGTGGACGTCAATCAGCTGATGCCCATCAAATACGAATGGGCGTGGGAGCACTACCTCAACGGCTGCAAAAACCATTGGATGCCCGACGAGGTGCCGATGCAAAAGGACATCGAGCTGTGGAAATCCAACAAGCTCACCGCCGACGAGCGCCGCGTTATTATGAGGAACCTTGGCTTCTTCAGCACCGCCGAGAGCCTCGTGGGGAACAATATCGTGCTCGCGATTTTCAAGCACGTGACCAACCCCGAGTGCCGCCAGTATCTGCTGCGGCAGGCGTTTGAGGAAGCGATCCACACGCACACCTTCCATTACATTTGCGAATCGCTGAGCCTCGATGAGCGAGAGGTGTTCAATATGTATCACGAGGTGGCGTCCATAAGTGACAAGGACAACTTTGAGATGCGCCTCACCAGTGAGATTATGGAGGACGGCTTCAAGACCGACACCACTGAAGGCATCCAGACTTTCCTCAAAAACCTCATCGGTTTTTATGTGATTATGGAAGGCATCTTTTTCTATTCCGGATTTGTGATGATTCTGTCCTTCCATCGCGGTAACCGCATGACGGGTATTGGCGAGCAGTTCCAATACATCATGCGTGATGAAACCATACACATGAACTTCGGGCTCGACCTCATCAATGGCATCAAAGCCGAGAACCCCGAGGCGTGGACGCCGGAATTTCAAAAGGAGATCGACGGCCTCATCGAGGAAGCCGTGGAACTCGAAGTCGCCTACGCGCAGGACTGCCTGCCGCGAGGCATCCTTGGGCTTAACGCTGGGATGTTCCGCGAGTACGTGCAGTACATCGCCGACCGCCGCCTCGAACGCATCGGCCTCAAGGCCAAGTACGGGGACACCAATCCTTTCCCGTGGATGGCCGAAACCATTGACCTCGCGAAAGAGAAAAACTTTTTTGAGACCCGCGTCACCGAATATCAAAAAACATCTTTAAGTTGGTAGGTGGAGAACACCGCGGCGGCGGTCTTGCGGGGCCGCCGCCGCCCCTAACTTAACGGCCCTCGGGAGACTGGGGGCCGTTTTTCAAATACACGTTCATAAAAAAATGGGAATACACTCCGACCAATGGATTCGTCAGCAGGCGAAGGAACACGGCATGATCGAGCCCTTTGCCGGCGAGCAAGTGCGCTCCGGCGAGGATGGCAGCCGCGTCATCAGCTACGGCGTTTCCAGCTACGGCTACGACCTGCGCGTGTCCGACGAATTCAAAGTTTTCACCAACGTCTTCAGCACCATTGTTGATCCCAAAGGCTTTGATGATAAATCCTTCGTCAATGTGAAGGCCGACGAATGCATCGTGCCGCCCAACTCCTTTGCTCTCGCGCGCAGCGTGGAATACTTCCGCATCCCGCGCCACGTGCTCACCGTGTGCCTTGGCAAAAGCACGTACGCCCGCTGCGGCATCATCGTCAACGTCACCCCCTTCGAGCCCGAATGGGAAGGCCATGTGACGCTGGAAATTTCCAATACAACGCCCTTGCCTGCAAAAATTTATGCCAACGAAGGCCTCGCCCAAGTTCTCTTTTTCGAAGCCGAAGAAGTTTGCGAAACAAGCTACGCCGATCGCGGTGGAAAATACCAAGGCCAAAAAGGCATCACCATCCCGCGGATGTAACATGCTCACGCACGAACTTATTCCTTCTGCCGAGGCGGATTCAAAATGGCTGATGGTGGTGTTGCACGGGCTGGGCGACAGCATAGAGGGCTATCGCTGGTTGCCGGAGGCAATGGGTTTGCCGTGGCTGAATTATTTATTGGTGAATGCGCCGGATGATTATCACGGTGGATTTTCGTGGTACGACATTCCCGGAAATCCCTCGCCGGGCGTGGAGCGCAGTCGGACGGCATTGTTCGAATTGCTTGATGCCCAGCGCGAGGTGGGTTTCGCAGCGGAGCAAATTTTCCAATTCGGTTTCAGCCAAGGCTGTTTAATGACGATGGAAGTGGCGATGCGTTATCCGCATCGGCTAGCCGGTTGTGTTGGGGTGAGCGGTTATTTGCACGAACCGGAGCAGGCGATTACCGAACTATCGCCGGTGGCGAAGGAGCAGAATATTTTGTTCACGCTAGGCACGTTTGACCCGCTCATTCCGGCGGAAAAAGTGAAGGGCCAGTTGAATTTGTTGCGGCAGGACGGAGGTTTGGAAATTCAGGCCAAGGAATTTCCCAAGGAACACACCATCGCGGGCGAAGAAGAGCTGTCGCTCATTCGCGATTTTTTGACGGACGCGCGGGGAGATCAATAATCTCCACATCCTCAAGTCGCGTCACACCCATTCCCATGCGTCCGGCGGCACGGCGCATTTCATTTGCCTCGGTGCGGGTGGGGAGTTTCACAAATTTTCGTAACTTGATGATGCGTTCCGCAGCCATCATGTCCAACGCCACGGGGTCAGTGCCCAGCCATAGTTCGTTCAGCGTGGTGGCATAGTCGGCGCGGCGAGTGTCAGCCAAATGAAACTGGCACAGCAGCGCGTCGGTAATGCAAAGCCGCACACGCGGCGTGGGCAGGGCGCGGTCGGTGCGCAATTGATGCGCCCCCAGCACGGTGCCGCCGTGAGGCAGGAGATGCTGGCGCCAAGCGGTCATTTCATCGAGCACCAGCACGGCTTGCGCCTTGGTGTTGTTGTGGGCGGTAGCCGCTTTCAGTGCATCGCGCAATGCGCGCGCTAGGGGCATGGCTTCGTCGCTGGTTTTGTTATAATAAAAAAATTCTTTACCCGAGGTGGGTTGCAGCAGCAAGGCGCGGGCATTGCCTTGCGGCTTCAATGCGGCGGCTACGCGGGCGGGTGGCAGAGTGCGTGAGTAAGCGGCCATCAAAAAAAGGTTGGGCACGGCCAAGCGCCGGTGATGGGGCGATTTTTCAAACCGCGAAGTGTTGTCCACGCTATCGAGCCCCAGCGCATCGAGATGGCCACGCGAGCCGGTAACGGGATGGGCGATGAGCGGATGCAGATTGATGATGCAGGTGAGCTCGCGTGTGAGCAATTTTGACAAATGCGAAAGCCGTTGCAATTGCGTTTCCTCTGGCTTGCCGAAAAACCGGTCGCCCGGCTGCAAGGGATGAGTGAGGGTGACATCAAAATGTGGATGCGATTCATAGCCCGCTTCGCGCGCGCCGGCCAGCCGCACGCCGAGGGCTTTGGCCATGCGCGCGTAGCCGGCCTTTCTCAAATCCTCTAGCGAGCTATCCCAAATCACAATTTGCCGCACGGGGATGCCGGCGGCAATCAGGCTGCGTGCCACGGCTTCAACCAAGGCCGGTCGTGTTCCGGCCATCGGGCCGTGTTGGGCGTCCACCTTGAGGCCGATCACGTCCGTGGGCGTCACCAGTGTGCGCCAAGCCGCTCGCGGGGTGGTTTGGCCGGTTACTTTCGGCAGCGCGTGATCCAGCATTGCCCGTACACGGTCGCGATTGGGTGTGAGAAACCGCGTGGCTTCGGCATCGCGCACGCGGATGATACGGGATTTTTTTGGGTTCGGCGCCTGCGCGGACAAGCTAAACCCTAGCCCCAGCGCGAAAGTGAACAAGATGCGCCCAGCCCGTGAATAACGCACCTTTGCCAAATCCTGTGTATTTGCGAACATACTTAGCCGCAAGGCTAACGAAAAATTTCATGGGAACGAGACTAAAATGGACAGCAGTAATGGTGCTGTTAACTCTGGGCACCGGCTGCAAGCCGCCCGGTGCGCGCGCCATGCTGGATGGGCGCGAGCATCTAAACGCTAACCGGCCCCAACAGGCTGCCTCCGCATTCGAAAAAGCCACGCGGCTGCTGCCAAAGGATTGGCGTACGTGGAATCATCTTGGCCTCGCGCTGCATCGCGGGGGCAAACACGCCGACGCGGGTAAGGCCTATCAACACGCTATCAAACTAATGGGGCAAGCGAGGATGCTCGGCAAGCGCGAGGGTTCGCATGTTCTTTATTTTAACATGGGGCGTTTATATTTGGACGCCGGCCAAGCTCCCTCTGCGCGGCAGCACCTCAGCACCTACGCGCAATTGGAATCCACCCACGCCGCGCACTACTGGTTGGCCGAGGCCTGTCGGCGCGATGGGCGGCTGGACGAAGCGGAACTGGAACTCGGCCGCGCACTGGCGCACCAGCCGGATTCCGCACGCACACACAACCGCCTTGGCGTGGTGCAGCTTGAGCGCAAGCAGCCGATGAAAGCCTTGGATAGTTTTCGTGGTGCGTTACAAAAACAACCGAACTATTCCGCCGCGCAGTTGAACCTCGCCATTGTTTTGCATCAGCATTCGCCGCCCAACGTTTCAAAACCGCGAGCGCAGGCGCTGGCGGCGTATCGCAAATATTTGGAAATGAATCCCAAAGACCCGCAAGCGGTGAAGCGCATCGTGGCGGATTTGGATCGTGAATTGAATCCAATGGCGGTAGTGGCAGCCACCACGCCCACCAACACCGTGGCGGCCTATGAGCCTCCGTTGCAGGTGAACACCAACGAGGCTACTTTTATTGTGCAGGCAGTGTTCCCCAAGGGCGGACATTTTGGTCATGTGGTCACCACCAATGCCGTCCCGCCGCGTCGCGTGGTGTCGCCGCCTCCTGTCACCGTTACCACAAACCTTGCAGTGACACCGTCTGTGTCCAAGCCGCAACCGGTTGTCCCCGAGCCGCCCAAACCGGTGAAACCCGTACAAGTGGCAAAGGTGGATCGCCCCAATCCTCAGTCCCCCATCCCGCCCGTTATCCCCAAACCGACGGTGGCCAAAGTGGAGTTGCCCAATGTGCCGGGCATTGCGCGGTATGCGTACGCAAAACCCAAACGCCCCGCAGGTGGCGATCGTGAAAAAGCGCGCGATAAATTTAACGAAGCTTATCAGGCCCATCGGCAGAACCAGTTGGAGAAAGCTCAGGCCGCCTACCGCGAAGCGTTGACGTTGGATCCGGGATATCAACAGGCGCACCAGAATCTCGCGCTTGCGATTCAGAGCAGCGGCGACGTGAAGGCTGCACTGCCGGTGTATGAAACCGCACTCTCGCTCAACCCTCTCTCGATGAATGCCCGATATGGATTTGCACGGGCGCTGGATCGGGCGAAGTTCCCACTGGATTCTGCAAGCGAATATCAAAATCTGCTAAAAATGTATCCAACGTACACACCTGGGCACCTTGAGTTGGCCAATCTGTATTCGCAACAACTCCAACGGGCCGACTTGGCCCGTACACATTATCAGCGTGTATTGGCCCTGAAACCCACCCATGCAGAGGCGTCGGTGATTCGCGAGTGGTTGCAGGCCCATCCCTAATGCCCTAAATGGCGCCATGGCCCGGTTGATTCCTGAAAATACCCTCGAACAGGTGCGCGCTGCCAGCGACATCGTTGAGATCATCGGCGGCTATTTCCCACTCAAACGCGCGGGCGGCAATCACGTGGCGCTCTGCCCGTTTCACAAAGAGAAGAGCCCCAGCTTCAACGTCAATCCGCAGCGGCAAATTTATCACTGCTTCGGCTGTCACGCGGGCGGCGATGTGTTTAAGTTTATTCAAGAATATGAGCACATCGGATTTTTGGACGCCGTGAAACGGCTGGCCGAGCGCGCGGGCATTCCGCTGGAAATGGAGGATGATCCGCGCGCGGGCGAGAAGCGTCGTGAAAAAGATGCGCTTTTAAAAGTGCACGAACAACTCGCTCAGCGCTGGCACAGTGTGTTGCTTAATGACGCCGCCGGACAACCGGCGCGTGATTATTTGCAGGCGCGCGGGGTGAGTGCCGAAGCCGTGGAAGCCTTCCGGTTGGGCTTTGCGCCGGGCGATTGGGAGGACACGGTGAATTGGGCCAAAGCGCAAAAGCACGACCCGCGTGTGATGGAGCAGGCCGGTTTGGTGGCCAGCAAGGACGGCCGACAATACGGCCGCTTTCGTGCACGGCTAATGTTTCCCATCCACGATGAACAGGGGCGCGTTATTGGGTTCAGCGGGCGCGTGCTCGAGGCGGATGTGAAAGGGGCCAAATACGTGAACTCGCCCGAGACACCACTCTTCCACAAAAGCAAAGTGATATATGGTTTGGACAAAGCACGCCGCCCGATCATTGCGGCCGAGAGCGTGCTCATTTGCGAAGGCCAGCTCGACACCATCGCGTGCCACATGGCCGGCATCGAAAATGTGGTGGCGCCGCAGGGCACCGCGCTTACTGCCGACCACGCGCGCGTGCTCAAGCGTTA
This sequence comes from Verrucomicrobiota bacterium, assembly GCA_028872685.1. Classification (GTDB taxonomy): domain Bacteria; phylum Verrucomicrobiota; class Verrucomicrobiia; order Limisphaerales; family UBA1100; genus JACNJL01. The sequence continues at coordinate 9,992 of JAPKEI010000073.1, forward strand.
TGCCAATGAAGTGATCTTGTGTTTTGATTCCGATACCGCCGGCCAAGCCGCCGCTGTGCGGTCGCTCGATGGTTTGCTCGAAAGCGGGCTGGCCATTCGGGTGATGACCGTGCCCGCGCCACACGATCCGGATAGCTTCATCCGCGATGAAGGCGCGGAAGCCTTCCGCGAATTGATGGAAGCCGCGCCGGGATTCTTTGAATTTTTCCTGCAACATCTGGTGGCCGAAAATGACACCGGCAGCGATCGCGGTCGGCAAGCGGTCATCCGCGCGATGGGCGAGGCCGTGCGCAAAACGCACGACGCCGTGCTACTCGATCGCGTGGCGCAGCAAACCGCGCTGGCCGTGGGCGCGTCGGCGGAGGCCGTGCATGCGGAGTTTGCGCGGTTGCCTAAAGAGCGCGTGTATCGTCCGCGCGAGGATGATGTTCCCGCGCCGGTGATTTCCGCTGAGCCACCTTCGCGCCAGGAGGAATGGCTGTTGCGGTTGGCGTTTCATAATGTGGATGGCGCGGCCTTTGGCGATTGGGTGGCCGCGCATTTGATCCCCGAATGGGTGGAGCACGCGGGCGTGCGGCATATTTTGGAGCGTGCGCCTACACTGGGCATGGA